>CAZGNQ010000029.1:0-21298 GCA_964527285.1 uncultured Hyphomicrobiales bacterium
GCTGGGCCCCGGATCTCGCGATGCCATCTGCGATGCCACGCGGTCCGGGGTGACACACGTTGTGTGTTTCGGCGCAAAGCGCCGGGCGCCAGTCGGCGCCTACGCTACGCTGCGCTTTTTTGTTTTTTCGGCGCAAAGCGCCGGGCGCCAGTCGGCGCCTACGCTACGCTGCTGAAGTGGAGTGCCGAATTCAGGCTCTCCCTTGGTTTGGGTTTCCACTTCAGCGGAGCAACGCGACGCTGAGGCCGCGACTGCGGCCCGCCGCGAGCGGCGGAACCAAGCGCGCAGCGCTTGCCGTAAAAAATTCAGCGAAGCTGAGGCCGCGTTGCGGCGGATCGCGCCCCGCAGGGGCGCGTTCGAAATAAGCGTGAGCGGTATGGGCGCAAGGCCCATATCATTCGATACGCGAAACCCATTCGAACGCCGCTCACCATCACAGCTATAACAATGGCCCGTGAGCAGAGCGTGACGGAATTGGTACGGATTTGAGTGACGGCCGCAGCGGCGCCGCACCCGCCCTTCGCGATGCCGTCACAACAGGCAACATTGTTCGGCCAAGCTGGCGCCGTCTTTCAGCCGCCGTTGCGGCCATAATCGGCGGCGCTGACGGTCAACCGACGCGCGATCCTGATGAGCTGCCACGCGCAATGCGGTCTGGCGCGTCCATTGATCAGGTGCACGCGGATTGTCGCTGCACACGTTTTGAGCATTGTTTTGGAAAACATTGCCATTGTGCACATCGCGAAGGGCCGTAGATTACAACCGCGAACCGTTCCGTGTCCTCACCATCGTGCCGTTGAGGCTATAGACGCATCACGAGATCTGGATCGACGTCATGGCATCTTCGAACCCACCGCAACTCGACCAGGCCGTCCGCCGGATCCAGTTTGAGGTCGACAAGCGCGGTTGGTCTCAGCGGATGCTGGCCGACAAGGCGCTGGTGGGTGAAAGCACGATCTTCCGTCTCTTCCGTGGCCAGTATACGCGCAAGACGCTCGTGAAGGTGGAGCAGGCGCTGGGGCTCGAGCCAAGCACATTCACGTCCCCGACCTTCGGGCGCACTGCCGCGGCCAACGGCATGGCGGCTCTGCAGGCCCCGCGCATCGATTTTTCGCACACACTGAATGAGCAGAGCGACCGCGCACCCGTTGCGCAGGTGGACAAGGAGGTCGCGGACCTGAGCTTTGGCGGATACGCGCACCGCCTTTATGAGCATTACATCGGAGAGTATCGGCTGATCCGCCCAGGCTTTGCCGTGCCGGATCGCGTCGTCAGCTACGCGTTCGACATGAAGTGGAGCAACGACCCCGCCGGGATTGCTTTCCACGATCGCAACCCCGGATATGAGCAGCGCGGCATGCTCATGGTTCCCTCGGGCACACCATTGATCCACCTGCTGACGTGCGATGCCGGCTGCTCGCGGCTCATTACGGCCTATCACATGCCCGTCGGCCGGCGAACCATGTCGGGCGTCCTGCTGACGATCGCCAACCCGGAAGGACGCCAGCTCTATCCGGCGTCAGTGCCGGTGTGCCTGGTGAAGCTGATGGGACCGGCTGATCCGATGAAGGATGCCCTGGGGACGCTGGACGCCAATCACGCATCGCTTTTTGCGATCAGGGATGTGATCGCCGGATGGATGGCGGGTGCACATATGCTGCGGGCCGATCCGACCACAGCCTGACGATTGAGTGCCTGATTGTGTGGCTGCGACGTCGAGGCGGTGACGTCGCGGCGTTGCGAATCGCCGCCAAAACGCCGCAGCGTCCGGTGCGCGCACAAAACCGTTCCTGGCTCGAACGATCCGCGATACATGTGTTGGACGAGGGGCGCGCCGAAGCAAAGCGCTGAGCGGGCAAGCCGCCCGCGACCCGCCACACGATTATTGGACCCGTCCATGAACCTTCATGATCCCAACATTGCCAAAGCCGACGCGGCTGACGGCGATGATCAGATGGCGCTCATCCGCAATTTCTCGATCATCGCGCACATCGATCACGGCAAGTCCACGCTGGCAGACCGTCTCATCCAGGTGTGCGGCGGGCTGAGCGACCGCGAAATGAAGGAGCAGGTGCTCGACAACATGGAGCTGGAGCGCGAGCGGGGCATCACGATCAAGGCTCAGACCGTGCGGCTCGAGTACACGGCGAAAGACGGCGTCACCTACCAGCTCAACCTCATCGACACGCCTGGCCACGTGGACTTCGCCTACGAGGTCAACCGGTCGCTCGCCGCGTGCGAGGGTTCTTTGCTGGTCGTCGACGCCAGCCAGGGGGTCGAGGCGCAGACCTTGGCGAACGTTTACCAGGCCATCGAGAATGACCACGACATCGTGCCCGTGCTCAACAAGATTGACCTGCCGGCTGCGGAGCCGGACCGGGTGCGAGAGCAGATCGAGGATGTGATCGGGCTTGATGCATCCGACGCGCTAGAGATTTCCGCCAAGAGCGGGATCGGCATCGAGGATGTGCTTGAAGGGATCGTGACGCGTTTGCCGGCGCCGACCGGGAATCCAGACGCGCCCCTGAAAGCCATGATCGTTGACAGCTGGTACGACGCCTACCTTGGCGTGGTCGTGCTGGTGCGGCTGATGGATGGCGTGCTCAAGAAGGGCCAGAAGATCAAGCTGATGTCCACCGGAGCGTCTTACGGCGTCGATCGCGTGGGCGTCTTCAGGCCCAAACAAGACATGCGGGCAGAGCTGCGCGCCGGGGAGATCGGTTTTTTTACCGCGTCCATCAAGCAGGTGGCCGACACCCGCGTTGGTGACACGGTGACAGACGAGAAAAAGCCGACCGCCGACATCATCCGCGGTTTTAAGCCCGCTCAACCGGTGGTGTTCTGCGGCTTGTTCCCCGTTGACGCGGCGGACTTTGACGATCTGCGCGAAGCCATGGGCAGGCTGCGGCTCAACGATGCGTCGTTCGAGTTTGAGATGGAATCAAGCCAGGCGCTGGGCTTCGGGTTCCGCTGCGGTTTCCTGGGCTTGCTGCACCTGGAGATCATCCGCGAGCGGTTGGAGCGCGAGTTCAACATCGATCTGATCACGACCGCGCCGAGCGTGATCTACCACATCCATATGACCGACGGTGAGCTGATTGAGCTGTCCAACCCGGCCGACATGCCGGACGTCGTAAAGATCGACCGCATCGAGGAGCCGTGGATCACCGCCACCATCCTTGTCCCGGATGACTACCTGGGTGCCGTGCTCAAACTGTGTGAGGATCGCCGTGGCCGTCAGAAGGAGCTGACCTACGCTGGCTCACGGGCCATGGTGGTCTATGAGCTGCCGCTGAATGAGGTCGTGTTCGACTTCTACGACCGTCTGAAGTCGGTCACGCGGGGGTATGCCTCGTTCGACTACCAGATGCTGGGCTACGAGGCCGGCAACCTCGTCAAGATGAGCATCCTGGTGAACGCCGAGCCGGTGGACGCGCTGTCCGTCATCGTCCACCGCGACCGCGCGGAGACACGCGGGCGGGGCATGTGCGAAAAGCTCAAGGACCTCATCCCGCGCCACCTCTTCAAGATCCCGGTGCAGGCGGCCATCGGTGCGAAGGTCATCGCGCGCGAGACGATCGCGGCGCTGCGCAAGGACGTGACGGCCAAGTGTTACGGCGGTGACGTGTCGCGCAAGCGCAAGCTTCTGGAGAAGCAGAAGGAGGGCAAGAAGAAGATGCGCTCCTTCGGTAAGGTGGACATCCCGCAGGACGCCTTCATCTCCGCGCTCAAGATGGATGACAACTGAAGGCGGTCATTTGGATTGAATGCCGGTGTCGTATGCAAAATGCAAAAACGGCATCTGGCTTCTTGCTGGTGGGGCCGAGCGACTCTTTTGGCAAAGAGCGATTGCTCTATCGATCTGCCTTTCGGGCGAGGCAGTGCGCAAGGGTTTTGTCTCGATATAAATCGCAGCCCAAATTGACCGATTTTGACAGTTGCAAGTTGCGTTAATCGAGGCTCCGTTAAGGTTGATAACTTGCAAACAAGTTTCGAGCCGAAATTATGCCGGCCCATGTGAGCGTTCGTGCGCCCTAATGATCTGAAAGTGTGATTGATGCGCAAATCGCACACGCTTTACGGGAAGTGCTCTGGCGTGAAATGCTATTGGTTGAGTTGGGCGCAACTGGAGTTTGGGGCGCGCCCGTAAACTGTCATAAAAATCAATGGGCTGCGGGTGGCGGCGTTGCCAGTCGTCTTTCGGCCGTAATCCAACTGTCACAACCCCCGGGTGTGGCGTGGTTAACTCAATTTCTAATTAAAACCCCCTTAAACCCAAAGCACCCCTTCACAAATACGGCCTTTTAATGATCCGATGTTGCCGCATGCCGCCGTTCGCATCGGCTGCCGTGCGCTTTCGGGCGTATCGTTTCATTAAAGCTCGGGTGTCATTGTTCGAGGCCTCAACAGTCTTGAGCAAAGAGGGGAAGTTCCATGCGTAAACTCGCTATCGCTCTGGCAGTGGCATTCGCCGCTGCATTCACCGCGTTCTCGTCGACCTCTTCTGAGGCCGCTTCGCGCGACTACATCTGCTTCATCCAGAACAACGGCTTCCAGCAGTGCCGTTACCTGCCGGCTCGCTGGCACATTCCGGGTGTTCCGCACGTCCGTTGCCTCGGCAAGAAGGACTGCCCGCGTCCGTCCACGTCCTTCCGTCTGACGCGCCACAACATCCGTTGCATCGCAGCGTTCGTGAACACGTCTGGCATGGTTCCGGGCGGCAACGCTGTGATCTACGCTCGCTGGCGTTAATCATCGGGTCGGGCTCTCGCCTCGCGAGGCCCAAACCTGATGGCGTGGTTGCGCTCGCGGTCCCCAGGGGCCGCGAGCGTTTTTGTATGTGTTGCGTCAGCCTTGCCCGGCGATAGCGCTCACCGCAGTGAGCGTCGGCGGGTGCGCCTGACGTCACCGAACGATTTGCGCACAGGCAGCGGAAGCCCCTGCTCCCCGCCGTCATCTTCGATATCGGCCCCGCCAATGGGCTCAAGTTTGACGGGTGCGCGAGCGCTCGCCTGGGTCATCCGGTCAGAACACCCCGTCAGCCAAACGTCGAACACCGGATGCTCAACGCCGTGGAGGCCCGGGCTTTCGGCCAGCATCCATCCAGCGAAGAGTTTTTCCTCGCTTTCGTCGAGCTTGATCTCATCGACCTGGACGAACGCGGTCGTCTTTGGCCGCAGATACTCGGGCCGTGAGTAGCAGACCCGCGGCGTGATGCGCAGCGCGCCGAATGTGGCCGTATCGTCAATCTTGATCTCGATGCGCGAGATCCGCGCGGTCACCTTGTCCAGGGCGGCGAACACTGCGACCGGGTTCTTGACCTTCACGTCCTCTGTCGTGTCCTGCGCATGCGCCCATGTGGACACAGTCAGTGCCGCGACGAGGCCAACGCCCAAAGGCGCGAGCCCGATTGCGGTTCGCCTGCCCGAGCACGGACGTGACGGGTGTGGGGCCCGCGGAAAAAGCCCGCCCAAGCCTGATCGTGTGTCCGTTGCGGCCATGACCACCATTCAACTCCGAACCCGCTGGTCGTCTGCGCCAATTGCAGACGCAGGCGCCGTCGCGATGCCGCCGGCGCTTTGTACGGACCGAACCCGCGCGATCCAAGCGGTCTTCTAAGGCGCGCGGCGGACCGAAGGCCTAAGCGCCACGACCGCTCGCGCCTTGCAGGACGCGCCTTGATCACCTGAACGCTCCACCAAAAGACTACGCCGACTTCAAGACACACAATAGCGTGCGGTGGGCGCATGCCGCTTTGCGTTGCGGGCAGCACCACCGCCGCGTGTCCCAGTTACCCCGGCCAGCACAGTGGAGCGGTAGGAGCGCCTCAGCCAGCCGCGCGCTTCAAGGCTTGTACCACCTCGCGCGCAGCCCGCCGCGGCTGTGCGGTCTGGAACGCCTTTTTGGCGTGGAACTCACAGTAGGGGGAGCCGTCCTGCTTGGCCTTACCGCAGAAGTGGAAATCCTCATGCGTCGGATCACCGATGGGCCAGCGGCAGCAACTCTCCGTCAGCGTCGTGATGTACTTGCGCTCCTCAAGCGGGATCTGCAGTTCATCGGGCACCTCAAATGCAGCGGCATCCAGGAATTGCGGCCCGAAATAGGGCGCGGCTTCAGCAACGCCAGCCTGGCCAAACCGGCGCGGCTTCTGGTGCTTGGGGCGCATGATTTTCTTGCGAGGGCGCACCGTCTTGATGCGCGAGCGCGTCAAACGGCCGGACAGACCAAGCCGGTGCACTTTGCCGATCACGGCGTTGCGCGTGACGTCGCCTAGCCGGCTTGCGATTTGGCTGGCGCTCAGGCCGTCGGCCCAGAGCTTCTTGAGTTCCTCAACGCGTTCGGGCGTCCATGCCATGTTCATGGTTCCTTAGCCTGACGCACGCCGGCGGGCGGCGCGCTTAACCCACGGGAACGCACGATCCAGCGTAAGAACGCATCAACGCCTCAGCGTTCGCGGATCGCCAACGGGACAACGCAACAGGGACTTGAACTTGAAACAGAACTGGGGACGCGCGTGCGTTCACAACTCACATCGCCCGGGGCGATAACGTTCGGCTGCGGTGATCACCGGGCGGTGACGCAGCCAACTTCAACTCAACACGCCAGATGCCGCTAGGACGTCGGCGGGTGCTGCCGCAAGGCAAACCGCGAGGGTGCGATTCGTGTTGCTGCGGCAGATGTGGTTTGATTGCCTCACCTGTGCGTGGGCTGCACCATGCCAGAGCTTTGCGCTTGCTTTTCCGCGTTTTGCATCAAGCGATTTGCCCCTGTTCAGGGCGGTTGGTTTGACAAAGGCGGGGCTGACCCATACCGCTGACTGTCTAGGGGCGTGCATTGAACCTCCCTAGACCGGTCCCAACATGCTTGAGCGGTCGCCATGTCAGCCGTATTGCCCACCTATGCGCGTTTCGATCTTGAGTTCTCGCACGGCGAAGGCTCGCACCTTTATACGAGCGACGGGCGCCGGTACCTGGATTTTGCCAGCGGGATTGCCGTTAACGCGCTCGGCCACGCCGCTCCGGAATTGATCGCCGCGCTCACGCAGCAGGCTCATCGGCTTTGGCACACGTCCAACCTGTACCGGATTGCGGGCCAGGAGCGGCTTGCCGCGCGGCTTTGCGAGATCACATTCGCTGACAGCGTGTTTTTCACAAACTCTGGCGCGGAGGCGCTGGAGTGCGCCCTGAAAGCGGCGCGGCGCTATCACCACGTCAACGGCGCGCCCCAACGTCACCGGGTCATCACCTTTGCAGGCGCCTTCCATGGCCGCACGCTGGCGACCATCGCCGCGGCAGGGCAGCCCAAGCTGGTGGACGGCTTCGGCCCGATGATGGACGGCTTTGATCACGTTGGTTTCGGCGACCATGATGCCTTGCGCGCCGCCGTTGGGCCAGAGACAGCCGCCATTCTCGTTGAGCCGATCCAGGGCGAGGGTGGCATCCGCCGGGTGCCCGATCAGTGTCTGCGCGGACTGCGCGATCTGTGCGATGAGGCCGGCATTCTGCTCATACTCGACGAAGTGCAGTGCGGCATGGGGAGGACCGGTAAGCTCTTTGCCCATGAGTGGGCCGGGATCGCACCTGACATCCTGGCATCGGCGAAAGGCATCGGCGGCGGCTTTCCGCTCGGTGCTTGCCTGATGACGGCGCGCGCGGCCGCAGGCATGACGGCGGGCACCCACGGCTCAACCTACGGCGGCAATCCACTCGCCATGGCGGTCGGGAACGCCATGTTGGACGCTGTCCTGGCGCCGGGCTTTCTCGACGAGGTCGCGCGCAAGGCCGGATTGTTCCAGCAACTCATCGGCCCGCTGCTGGAAGAATACCCCGATATCATCAAGGGGGTGCGCGGCCAGGGATTGTTGATCGGCCTTGAGTGTGCCGTGCCCAACGGCGACGTGATCGCAGCTTGTCAGGCCCACCAGCTTCTCTGCGTGCCAGCCGGTGATAACGTGGTGCGCATCCTGCCTCCGCTGAATGTGGCGGATGATCACCTTCATGCAGGCGTTCATGCCATCGAGCGGGCGTGCAGCGTTCTGAGTGCACGTCGACGAACGCAGCAGACCGACGCGGCCTGAACCGGGAGGTCCGGCGCACGGCCTTGCGTGTCGGGTCGACCCCCTGCTCCCGGCTCCGGGTCCTGGCATTCCGGCTCAGGGGTTTCGGCTTCGGGGCTCTGGCTTCAGGGGGCCAACTGACGGGCTGACCGGTTGCATCCCATCTCACCCGCGCCCCGGCATCAGCCGACCCGCAGCATGCCCATCACCAACAACCGTTTGTCTTGAGAGGTCCGCGCCGCATGGCCGGGCCGCCCCGGCCCTTTTCAAAGCCGTCGCTTCCAGGAAAGATCATTGCGATGACGTCAAAGACGACACCGAAGCACTTCATTGACCTCAACGAGATCGACGCCACGACCTTGCGGGCGATGATCGATCGTGCACGCGAACTGAAAGCCGCGTTCAAGGGCGGTGCCGGGCGCGTTGCAGCCGATGCGCATGCCGGATGCAAGGACGCTGTGATCGCTATGGTCTTTGCCAAGCCGTCAACGCGCACGCGGCTGTCGTTCGACGTCGCCATGCGCCGGCTGGGCGGCAGCACGATGGTGCTGAACCCGGGCGACCTGCAGTTGGGCCGCGGCGAGACGATCGCGGACACAGCGCGGGTGATGTCGCGTTATCTGGACGGCGTCGTCATCCGCAACGGCGCGCATGACGCCCTTCTGGAGTTTGCCGACGCCGCCGACATCCCGGTGATCAACGCGCTCACCAACGTCAGCCACCCCTGCCAGATCATGGCCGACATCCTCACCTTCGAGGAGCACGTGGCCCCCATCGCTGGGCGAACGGTGGCCTGGGTGGGCGATGGCAATAATGTTGCCGTGTCTTGGGTCCATGCTGCAGAGCGGTTCGGCTTCACGCTGAAAATCGCAACACCGGCCGAGTTGCTGCCGTCATCGGATGTTCTGGACTGGGCGGCGGCCCGGAATGTTTTGCAGCCTTCGGGCGAAGCGGCCCGCGCCCTTGGCCTCAGCGAGGCGGCGGGGCGCGGCGCCCAGGCGCACGGGGCGCACGGGTCGGGCGAGCCGAGTGGCCCGGGCGAAGCCGTAACGCCGCGCGGGACGATTGTGCTGTGCGACAGCGCTGAGGCGGCCTGTGCGGGCGCCGATGCTGTTGTGACCGACACCTGGGTTTCAATGGCCGACAATGACGCCGAGCGCCGCCTCGCCTTGCTCCAGCCCTTCCAGGTCTCGCAGGCGCTGATGCAACTTGCCGCGCCGCATGCCATTTTCATGCATTGCCTGCCGGCTTACCGGGGCCGTGAAGTGGTGGCGGACGTCATCGATGGGCCGCAGTCGGTCGTCTGGGATGAGGCGGAAAACCGGCTGCATGCCCAAATGGCCATTCTGGAGTGGTGCCTGTCTGCAGGCGAGGCATTCTGAGCGACGCGTCAGCGGGCTGGACGTCGGATTAAGGGGCTGATCATGGTTGGAACAGGTCCGGGATCCGGCTCTGACGCGCTGGGCGCAAGCACTGTGCGGGCGGCGCCTGGCCCACGCGATGATATCGCCCTGCCATTCCGGGCCGAGGCGTCGCGGGTGAACGGCCGGCTCGTGCGGCTCAGCGCTTGCGTGGACGACATTCTCCATCGCCACGCCTATCCCGATGCGATCTCGATGCTGCTCGGCGAAGCGTTGACGGTGGTCGCCATACTGGGCTCGACGCTCAAGTTCGGCACGCGGCTGACCCTTCAGACCCAGACGGACGGGCCGGCGCATTTCATCGTCACCGACTATCAGGCGCCGGGCCACCTGCGCGGCTATGTGGGCTTCGATGCCGAGCGGTTGCACGCAGAGCCGGGCGCCTACGACACCCGCGAGGCCCGCGCGGGCCTATTGGGCCAGGGCAGGCTGGCGATGACGATCGACCCCGGTCCGGGCCTCACCCAATACCAGGGGCTGGTTGCCATCGATAACACCGACTTGGCCGATGCGGCGCTCACCTATTTCAAGCAGTCCGAGCAACTGCCCACGTTCCTGCGCCTTGCGGTGTCGCGCCACTATGATGCGCGGGCAGTGGGCCAGGGCGCCGACGCGCGAGATGGGTGGCGCTGGCGGGCCGGTGGCCTCATGCTCCAGTATCTCACCTCGGAGGGTGGCCACGCGAGCACCATGCCGGCACCAGAGGAGGTGACGGCAGAAAACCAGAACGAACAGCCGTTGTTTGGCGAGGATGACGAAGGCTGGTCCCGCACGCGCATGCTGGCGGAGACGGTCAAGGATCACGAGTTGCTCGATCCCGATCTGCCCGCCGAGGCACTGCTGTTCCGCCTGTTCCATGAAGAGGGCGTGCGCGTTTACGACGCCAAGCCGCTGGCCGCCCATTGTGCCTGCACGCGCGAGCGCATCGCGGTGATGCTTGACCGCTTCAGGCCCGACGATCTGGATGCGATGCGCAACGATGCCGGCGACATCGAGGTGACCTGCGAATTCTGCTCCACCTCGTATGTGTTTGAGCGCGCTTGAGGCGGTCGGAACCTGATCGGCCCAAGTTGAGTTAGACCAAGTCAAATCAGCTCAAGTTTCATCGGTCCCGGTCTTGTGGGTCCCATCCCCATTGGCACCCACATTGGCATTGCGCGCTCCCAACGCTCGCATACGCACGCACGCAAGCGTCACAGTGCTTGGGCCTCAGTCCCCCACCACCGTCAAAACGTCGGCCAAACGCTCCATGGCACGCAGGCAGGCATCCAGCTGCGCAATCTCGATGTATTCGTCCGCCGTGTGTGCCTGTGCGATGTGGCCCGGTCCGCAGACCACGCTCGACATTCCGGCAAGCTGAAAGAACGGCGCCTCGGTCATGTAGGAGACACACTGCGGGGCGTTGGCGCCCACCATGGCTGTGGCCAGTCGGCCAGCCGGGCCCTCCATGCCGTCGCTGGCGAAGGGTGCGATGTTGTTCGTCACTTCGGTCGTGATGCCCGTTGCAGGGTCCACTGCGTGCATGTCCGGGTGAAGATGATCATCCACCCACGCCGCCAGCGCTTCCAGCACGGCCAACGCATCGACACCGGGTACAGCGCGGATCTCCCAGTCCACCACGCACCGGGTCGGGACGATGTTGAGCGCTTCGCCGCCGCTCATTCGCCCCACGTGGAGGGTCGAGAACGGTGGCTCGAACTGAGGCCCGGGCACCTGCCGCGCAAGATCACGCTCCACGTCACGCAGGTGAGCCACGAAACGCGAGGCATATTCCACGGCGTTCACGCCTTGCGTGGTGCGTGAGGAGTGCGCTTCGCGGCCGCGCACGGTGGTGCGCAGACGGCAAGCCCCTTTATGGGCTGTCACCACGGCCATCGAGGTTGGCTCGCCGACAATCACTACGCCGGGAGGCGCAAAGTCCGCACCGTTGGCCAGTTTTTCAGCCAGGGGACGCACACCGAAGCAGCCGATCTCCTCGTCGTAGGTGAACAGCATCTGGATCGGTCGACGCAGGCGGCGTTGCGTGAAGAGGCTCACACTCGCCAGCATGCAGGCCGCAAAGCCTTTCATATCCGTGGTGCCGCGCCCGTAGAGCCGCCCGTCTGCCTGGCGCAGCGTAAAGGGATCGCTGGACCAGTCCTGCCCCTCGACAGGCACCACATCGGTGTGGGCGGACAGCGCCACGGCGCCGGGCGTGGCAGTCAGCGGATCAACGGCGGTGCGATGATCGACAGCCGGCGAGGGCGCAGCGCCGCTTCCTGCAAGTTCCGCCATCAGGCTTGCCTTGGTGCCATCCGCGTTCGGCAGCCGCGCGCACCGCGCGCCGGCCGCCAGCAGGAAGGCCTCGATGAAGGAAATGCAATCAAGGTTTGAGTTGTGGCTGACGGTGTTGAACCCCACAAGCTCTGCAAGGATCCTGATCGCCTCTGGCAGTGCGGCCGCAGTGTCATGAGGCCCCGCCGCTCCTGGCTCGAACTGATTCGTTGGCAAGGGCGGGCTCCAGGGCTGGTCTGCGCTGCGGCACGAGGAAGGCTGTTGTTTGCTGCGTCGTCGGGAACTTTGCGCACGCTGCGACGGATCGATCGGCAGTGAAACGTTTAAACCGATGATGGTTGTGCAGGTGTTTGTGATCGCCGGGCCCCGGTGCGGTGCGCATCCGATGCCATTGCGTCTGCGTTCATGGAGCAATGGTAGTCTATGTCGCTAGACAGTATGTCGCACCATGCGCCCGTGTGCGTGCTTGGATGATTGCTGGTTCGCGCCGGATGGGAACGCGGCCGGCACCTTCACCGGAACTGGCGCACACGCGCGGCGGTGCAGCAATAGGTGGCGGCAGAGGATCGCGAGTGTGCTGAAAGATATGGGTAAACGCCAAATGGATGCAGCACAGTCAGGCCCCGCTGCCAGCAATGTGTCGGCTGATGCGGCGCGCGATCCCAATCTCGCCAAGCCCACGCAGAAGAAGCCCAAAAGCCGCGTGCGCCAGTTCGCCGTCGGCGGTTTGCGGGCCGTGCTGCAACTGGCGTTGATCGCCGGCTTCATCTTCGGCGCCTTCAAGACCCGGGATTACTTGGCGCAGACAGCTCCCAAGCCGCCGCCACGCGTTGCGGCCAAGACCGTCTTTCCGGTTGTCACGACGCCGGTGCTTTTCACGTCCCTGACGCCCAAACTTGAGCTGTTTGGCGACACGGTTGCCGGTCGCAAGGTCGATCTGCGCGCGCTTGTTGCCGGCGAGGTGATTGCCGTCGGCGATGGATTGAAGGACGGCGGGCTCGTGCAGGCGGGAGACCTGCTGCTGAGGATCGATCCCTTCGATTATGAGGGCGCAAAGATCTCGAGCGAGGCCCAACTCGCTGAGGCCGAGGCGCGAAAACAGGAAATTGAAGCGACGCTCGCCCAGGACCGCGCGGCCCTGACCCGTGACCGCGAGCAGCTCACCCTGGCCCAACGCGACCTGCAGCGGGCGATGCAGCTCGTCGGGCGCGGAACAGTGAGCCAAAAACTCGTTGATGATCGCCGGCTCGTCGTCACCCAGCGGCAGGCCGCAGTGGAGCAGCGCCAGAACGGCCTGAAGGTCACGCAAGCGCGACTGACCCAGCAGGACGCCGCCATCAAGCGGTCGCAGTGGAGCCTGCGACAGGCCGAAAAGCGGCTTGAGCAAACCGAGTTGCGTGCGCCCTTCGCCGCTTATGTTGAGAACGTCGAGGCCGAGGTGGGCCGACTGCTGAATGTGAACGATCGCGTGGCGAGCCTCATTGATCGCGCGGCGATCGACGTGCGCTTCATTTTGTCGGACGCGCAATACGGTCGTATTCTGACCGAGGCTGGCACGCTGATTGGTCGCCCGGTCAACGTGACCTGGCGCGTCGGCGATAATGGCCTCAGTTATCCGGGGCGCATTGAGCGCATTGGCGCAACCATCGACGCATCACAGGGCGGCGTGACCGTTCTTGCACGACTTGACGATCCCCAGTCACCGCAACGCATCCGCCCCGGCGCCTTCGTGGAAGTCTCCGTTGCTGACCGTGCCTTCGACAAAGTGGTGCGTCTGCCTGGAACGGCAATCTACGGCAGCGAGCAGGTGTTCGTGGTCAAAGACGGTGCGCTTGTACCCCGCGCGGTGAGCCTTGTTGGCCGGGTCGGCGCGGATGTCCTGGTGCGCGGTGCGCTCTCAACGGGTGAACGCATTCTCACAACCCGCCTGTCTGCGCCGGGCCCCGGCGTGCTCGTACAAGATCGCTCGACCGCCCAGGTCTCAGCGGTCGCCAAGGAGAGCTGAGCGCGATGGCCGGATCACGTGAGACACCCGCCGGCGGCTCCGATGACAACGGTCGCGGTGAAAGCTGGCAGCTGCCGGCCCGACCGGCGCCGCACAGCGTGGCGCTGCCGGGCCGTGGTGGCGCGCACGGCGTGGGCGCTGAAGGCGGCGGGCTGATCGGGCTGTTTGTGCGCCATCCCACGGCGGCGAACCTGCTCATGGTCGTCATGATCGTGGTTGGGCTTGTCAGTCTCCAGAGGATGAACACCCAGTTCTTCCCAACGATTGAGATCCCGTCGATCACGGTGACGACCACCTGGACGGGCGCCAGCTCCGAGGACGTCGAAGCCAACATCATTGAGGCGATCGAGCCGGAACTGCGGTTTCTCGACGGCGTCGATGAGGTCACGTCCATTGCGCGCGAAGGCGTTGGCGTCATCACGCTGGAATTTTTTGGCGATGCCGACATGCAGAAAGCGCAGTCGGATGTCGAACAGGCCGTCGCCCGCATCACCACGCTGCCGGAGGATTCCGACGAGCCCGAGATCTCCCGCATCACGTTCTATGAACCCGTAGCCCAGATTGCGATCTCGGGGCCATTTACCGAGGGCGCACTCAAGACATATGCGAAAGACCTGCGCGACGGGCTGCTCGACGCTGGCATTGACCGTGTGACGCTCACAGGCGCGCGGGCCGAAGAAATCACGGTCGAATTGGCGGAGCGCGAACTGCGCCGGCTTGACCTGACGCTGGCCGACGTCGCCTCGCGGATCGGCGACAACACGCGGGACCTGCCGTCAGGCATCGTCGAGGGTGCGGTGGACGTGCAGGTGCGCTCCCTGTCGGAGCGGCGCACGCCGGAAGAGCTGGCGGACATCGAGATCAAGTCCACCTCCGGTGGCGAAAAGACCTTTCTCCGCGACATCGCCACCATCGAGACGACCTATGACGATGACGACAAGATCGGCCTGATTGGCGGCGAGCGCGCCGTTCTGCTCACGGTTCAGCGGGCGGTCACGGCCGACACGCTGAAGACCATGGAGACGATGTTCGCGCACATGGACGAGGCGCGGGCGAAGCTGCCGGACAGCCTGAAGATCAAGATCTACGACGTGCGCGGCAAGTTTGTGAAGCAGCGCCTCGGGATCCTGCTCACCAACGGCATCCAGGGTCTCTTCCTGGTGCTGATCGTGTTGTTCCTGTTCCTGGATTCGCGGATTGCGTTCTGGACGGCGATGGGCATCCCGACGGCGTTTCTCGCCACACTCGCGGTGATGTACGCCTCCGGGCAGACCATCAACATGATCTCCATGTTCGCACTGATCCTGATGTTGGGGATCATCGTCGACGATGCGATTGTGGTCGGCGAGCACACGGCCACCCGCCAATCCATGGGCGACCCGCCGATGCTGGCCGCGCAGACGGGTGCGCTCAAAATGCTCACACCGGTGCTGGCGGCCACGCTGACAACGCAGGTGGCTTTCTTTCCCCTGTTTCTGATTTCCGGTCGTCTGGGCGACATCCTGATGGCGATCCCGCTGGTCGTCACCGCGGTGCTGATCGCCAGCATAATTGAATGTTTCCTGATCCTGCCGGGCCACATGCGCCACACGGGCGCCGGCGGCACCAAGGGCCCAGGCTGGTTCCGTCGCAACTTTGACCGCGGGCTCGACTGGTTCCGCAACAAGCCGTACGACGCCTTCGTGTCGTTGTGCTACCACTGGCGGTACGCGTCACTCGCGTTCTGTATCGCTGGCCTGCTCATCGCGTTTGGGCTGCTGTCGAACGGCCATGTGAAGTTTCGCTACTTCCCCTCGCCGGAACCAGAGAACCTGACGGCGCGCCTCGTTTTCGGGGCGGGAACGCCGAAGGCGGACCAGCGTGCGGCCGTCGATCTGGTGGAACAGTCGCTCTATCGTGCTGAACGCCGGCTGCTGGCGGACAACGGTGCCGGCGACAATGGCGACGTCGCCACCGTGAACCTTGCCCAGGCGACAGGCCAGCGCACGGACGCTGCCGACGCGGGGTCTGTCCCACCGAGCCCGTCGGCCTGGCGCCAGGATGCGTTGCCTGAAACGAGCCTCGTGTCTGATCTCATCCGTCCGATCACGCTGCTGATTTCAGGCGAAGAGCAGCGCACCTTCGACGTGCAGCTTGTGCAAACAACCTTCTCAACGTTGGGGCAGGCGGATCGGGCCCAGGGCGAAAACCTCGCCCAGGTGGAGGTGCAACTCACACCGTCCGAAGTGCGCACGATTTCGTCCTATGAGGTGCTGAAGGCGTGGCGCGCCGAATTGCCGGAGATCCCTGGCGTGGAGCGCATGACCGTCACGGGTCGGCGCGTCGGTCCGCCCGGCAAGGATGTCGATGTGCGCTTGCAGAACGCGCCGATTGCGGACCTGAAGGCGGCGGCCGGTGAACTCAAGCAGATCCTTTCAGGCTTTGCGGGCGTGAGCGCGGTCGACGACGACCTGCCCTACGGCCGTCCGGAGATCGTCCTGGAGCTCAAGCCCCGGGGCACTGCACTTGGCTTCACCGGGGAAAGTGTCGGCACACAGGTGCGCAACGCTTTCGAAGGGGCGGTGGCGACGCGCTTTGCCCGCGGCGATGAGGAGATCACGGTCCGCGTGCAGCGGCGTCAGGAATCCGACGGCAGCGAGGCCCTCACGCGCCTCTATCTGCGTGCGCCCGGCGGCCAGCGTGTGCCGTTGCCTGAAGTGGTGACCATCCGCGAGAAGCAGGGGTTTGCGCTCATCCAGCGTCGTGATGGCGTGCGCACCGTGGCCGTGACGGGCGACATCGACGGCAAGGTGACGAACACGCCCCAGGTGGTGGCGCGGCTCCAGGCCGAGGTGATGCCGGAGCTGGCTGCGAAGTACGGCCTTGAGTATGAATTCAAGGGGCGTGACGAGGAGCGGCGGGAGAGCTTTGCGGACCTGCAGCTTGGCGCGATGCTCGCGCTTTGCCTGATCTACATCATCCTCGCGTGGATTTTTGAAAGCTACTTCAAGCCACTCGCCGTCATGTCGATCATCCCGTTCGGGATCGTGGGCGCCATTATCGGCCACCTGATCATGGACGCGCCGCTGACGATCATCAGTTTCATGGCGCTGCTCGGCCTGTCGGGGATCCTGGTGAACGACAGCATCATTGTCGTCATGCAGTTCCGCGAGCGATGGTTGGCGGGCCAGAGTTTCGATGACGCGGCGATCGGCGCCTCGCGGGATCGCTTCCGCGCGGTGTTGCTGACCTCGCTGACGACCTGCGGCGGCCTGATCCCGCTGCTGTTTGAGGAGAGCCGGCAGGCACAGTTCCTGATCCCGATGGCCATAACGCTCGTGTTCGGGCTCGGTTTTGCGACGCTGTTCGTGCTGGTTCTGGTGCCGGTGATGCTCGGCATTGGGCGGGACATCGGGCTCATTATCGGGTTCATCTGGCGCAGCATCATCGCCGCCATGCGCTTCCTGCTTGGCGGCCGATTCGATCACCGCGCGCCGGGTGAACGGGCCGGCGATGCTTATGGGGCGCAGGGTGGTGGCGCGTTGGTCGGCTCCTTCGGTGGTATGGCGGCCAGCGGACCGGCCATCACGGCGGACGGCGCGCCAGCATCCCCGCAGACCTGACGCGGTCGATGTGCGGTCGGGGCACGGTCGAGAGGCGGTTGGGGCGCGGATGACTGTGCCGCGCCGTCAGGCAGCACGGCGTGCGCGCGATGCCATCAATTCCGCCAGAAAGCCGGTGTTAGCAAAACGAGCACGGCGAACAACTCCAGCCGCCCAAGCAGCATCGCGAACGACAGGATCCATTTCGCGCCGTCGGGTAGGCTCTCATAGGTGCCGAGCGGGCCAACAATCGGGCCGAGCCCGGGACCGACATTGCTGAGCGCGCTTGCCGACGCCGAGAGCGCCGTCACGGGATCAATCCCAAAGCCGGACAGCACCGACGCAATCACCGCAAAACTGAAGAAATAGAGAAAAAGAAAATTCATGACCGCGCGGCCAACGCCCGGCGTCATTGGTTTTCCATTGAACCGAGACACCACGACACGGTGTGGATGGGTGAAGCGCAGCACCCGCGTTTTCAACGTTTCAAAGATCACATAAAACCGGAACACCTTGATCCCGCACGAGGTGGAACCGGCGCATCCGCCAATGAACATGATGAACAGGAACAGCGTGGCCGAAAACGTGCTCCAGGTGTCAAAACCCGTCGTGGCATAGCCCGTTCCGGTCATGATGGATGTGACGTTAAAGGCCGCGGCCCGCAATTCTGCAAAACCGGCCATTTGCCCGCCGCGCATCTGGGCAAACCATGCCAGGGCGATGAATATGGCGAGAAGGCCCAGAAACCAGCGCACCTGCACATCGGCGAACAGCCGCATGATCTGACCTGGCCGCACCTGGAGGAGCACCAGGAATGGCAGGCTGGCGATCACCATGAAGACGATGGCCACCAGTTCGATCGCCGGGCTTCTGAAAAAACCCATTGATAGATCGTACGTGGAAAACCCGCCGGTCGCGATGGTTGTCATCGCGTGTGCGATCGCGTCAAACGGCGTCATTCCGGCAGCCCAGTAGCCTGAAAAGCAGGCCACCGTCAGCGCCAGATAAAGAACCGCAATCGATGTGGCAAAGCTGCGCACGCGCGGCAGGATCTTTTCGGAATTGTCGGATGATTCCATGCGGAACAACTGCATGCCGCCAACCTGCAGCATCGGCAACACCGCGATTGCCATGACAATAATGCCGATGCCGCCCAGCCATTGCAGAAGCGCGCGCCAGATCAAAATGCCGGGCGGCACGTCCTGCAAGCCGATGATGACCGTTGCGCCCGTCGTGGTCAGCCCACTCATCGCCTCGAAAAAGGCATCGGTGAAACTCATTTCGAGTTCCGACCACATGAAAGGCGTGCAGGAAAACAGGGTGATGGCGCTCCAGGACAGTGTCGTCAGGCAGAAGGCCTGCTTGGTGTCCAGTTGTGCGTTGGCGCCGTAATTCGACAGGATCAGCGCGCCGCCGACGAACAACGTCAGGATGCTTGAGCCAGCGAACACCACCCAGTCGCGATGCAGCGCAAAGGCGTCGAAAGCGAGCGGGATCAGCATCACCATGCCGAGCGTGGTCAGCAGGTATCCGTTGATCAGCAGGATAGGGCGCAGATCGATCATGCCAGACATGGCCTTGCACGTGCTGCCCGGCTTGTCTGCCGCGCCGCCGTTGTTTCTACGCCTGTTTGGTTAATGATCGCTCCAGGTCATTCGCAGTGCGCCATTCCGGTGCACGTTGGCGATGCGCGCGTGGCCTGCCGCGCCAAACGCCGTCAACTGAGGTGGTCCGCTTGCCCACCGCGCGCCCACGGCGGGCCCACCGCGGCTCAGTGCATCTTGGTGCGTGCGTGGGGGCTGTCGAGCGAAAACGACGGCACTTCGATATCGAAAGCGGCGCCGTCCGCATCCACCATGTGGTATTGACCGCTCATGAAGCCGGAGGGCGTCGGCAGCGGCACCCCGCTTGTGTAGGTGAATGCCTCGCCCGGCTCCAAAACGGGTTGCTCGCCCACCACGCCGTCGCCGTGCACGTGTTTGCGCTGACCGGTGGCATCGGTGATCTCCCACGTCCGCTTCAACAGTTGGACGGTGCGCGTTGAGGCGTTGGTGATCTCCACGGAATAGGCCCACAGATATTGGCCCGCATCGGGGTCGGACCGCTCATCCAGAAAGCCCGGCCGCACACGGACGCGAATGCCGCAGGTTGTTGCTTCGTAAATCATCTCCCGGCCTTTCCCGCCGCTCGCAACCTCCCGAGGCCGGCTATGCCATGCCGGAACTGTCGAGCGCGCCGATCAGATCCTCCGCGAGGTCGCCCGCATCCTCAAGCCCGACCGAAAGGCGCACGCTCGCATCGGTGATGCCCAGTTCCGCGCGTTCCTCATCGCTCAGCCGCTGGTGCGTTGTCGTGGCCGGATGGGTGATGAGGGATTTGGCATCCCCAAGGTTGTTCGAGATGGAAATCAGCCGGAGTGACTTGAGCGCCTGGAAAGCAGCCGCCTTGCCGCCGGCGATCTCGAACGCCACGAGCGGACCGCCGTTGTCCATCTGGCGCCGCGCAATCTCGTGGCCCGGATGGTCCGGCCGCCCGGGATAGATGACCCGCTTCACCTGCGGATGGCCGGCAAGGACGTCCGCCAGGTGCGCCGCCGTCCTGCATTGGCGTTCCACACGCACCTCCAGCGTCTCAAGACCCTTCAGCAGCACCCAGGCATTGAACGGCGATAGTGAAGGGCCGGTGTGCTTCAGAAAATCGTGCAGGGCCTTTTCAACAAAGGCCGACGATCCCAGCACCACTCCGCCCAGGCACCGGCCCTGGCCGTCGATGTGTTTCGTCGCGGAGTAGGTCACCACATGGGCACCAAGCGCCAGCGGCCGTTGCAGAAGCGGTGTTGCGAACACATTGTCGACCACAACCGTCGCCTCACAACGCGCTGCGATCTCTGAAACCGCCGCGATATCGATCACTTCCAGCAGCGGATTGGTCGGCGTTTCAAAAAAGAAGACCTTTGTTTCCGGCCGCACGGCGGCTTCCCAGGCGGCCAGGTCCGTCCCGTCGATCAGCGTTGAGGTGACGCCGAAGCGCGGGAGCAGAGTTTCGACGATATAGCGGCATGACCCGAACAACGCGCGCGCGGCCACCACGTGATCGCCGGCCTTGAGCAGTGAGAACATCGCGGCTGCCACTGCCGCCATGCCGCTGCCCGTCGCGCGCGCGGCCTGTGCCCCCTCCAGCCGGCGGATGCGCTCCTCAAACATCGCAACGGTGGGGTTGGCGTAGCGCGAATAGACGAACCCATCGGCCTCACCTTTGAACCGGGCCTCGGCGTCTTCCGGCGTGGCGTAGACGAACCCTGAATTGAGGAACAGCGCTTCCGACGTTTCGCCGAATTGCGAGCGCAGCGTGCCGCCATGCACAAGCTCCGAGGCCGTGCGCCAGCGCTGTTGCGCCCAGGCGGTCGTTGGACCCTCGGCGGGCTTTGTCGCTGTCGGCCCGGCATGTGCGGTCGCCACCGCCATGGACGGACCCGCGGCCTCGGCATCAGAGCTGCGGCCCGCGGCGGCGCCAAAATCATCATCGCGCGCCCGCAACTCATCTGCGGAGCGCGTTTCCCGCTCGTCCATGCCGTGGCCTTTCGTTTACCCTGGCGGCACGCAGCGGCGCCGCCGTGGGTGGTATGGCGATCCGCTTTCCCGGGCGTCAAGCCTGACAGGCAGCCGCAATGGGCCTGCGTGGTGCCGCGCGCCCACGGCGGCCCACCGTGCGCGGCTTTCCCCAGGCATGAGCGTGCCTAAGCCCCTGTGGCGATTGTCTTGTCGCCGCGCGTGGGCCACGTCTCAAGGCCAATGCGATCTGCCGGAGGCTAGGCTGACAATGGACTACGCGACCATGGCTGCGGTGGGGCACCAGGGCGGCGGCGCTGGCAGCACTTCGAGTGCCAACGCGCCAGCCGGCCCAGGCGGTGCGGACACTGGCCTCACGTCCGGCCTCAAGTCCGACCCCAGCCCCAATCCGG
>CAZGNQ010000030.1:0-21131 GCA_964527285.1 uncultured Hyphomicrobiales bacterium
CCTGGCAGCCACGATTGAGTATATGTGAGGTCCGCTATACTCGGCTGTGCCGAAGGGTGTGGTGGCCGAGCTGGAGCGCTCGGGATGTTATGCGAAGCGTTGGCCTTGCGTGCGTTTGGTCAGGTGCTTGTCAGGCCGGTCGGTTCAAAGCGTGGCGTCGATTGGCGGGGCCATGTCACGCCTTACGCCGTTCTTACTTTTCGTCTTGCCTGAACACACCCAACGATGCGCGTCGCGCCAGGGCAACACTTTTTGCGTCTCAGGTGGTGATGGCCGGTGCAACCGCCCTTCATCAAGACCGAACCATGGCGCTTTGGCCACAACCGGACGCGGCCTCTCCGTCGGTGAGCGTTGTTAGTGTCTCAGCGACGTGTGCCCCCTGTTGCTTGCAAGGAGGGGGGGCGCGGTGGCACCACCCCGGGGGCGCCGTGCATCATGCCAGACGGCGACAGCTATCTCGCGGCGAGCACCGTTGTGTGCGGGATCACATGGCCCGGGGGCTTGCGGTGGCGCGGACGGCAGTACATGCCACTCGGCATCGCAGGGCGATCATGGCAGTGGGCGCGTGACGTCCGCTCAAGCCAGATGGCCCGGTCGGCCGTCGCTGTGCGCGGCAACCGGTGTGACAGCGGGCAGGCAGCCGCTTTGAACGGGAACCCGATGGCCAAGGACGACGGCAGCGACGTGCGCTGGATTTATCGGCGCGCCGGGGGCGTGATGAGCGCCTTCATCCGGCTGGTGCGCGCAACCAGCCGTCTGCGTACCGAGCCCGCCGACATCGGCAAGGCCTTTGGCGAACCCTGGCCGTTCATCGCCGGCATGTGGCACGGCCAGTTCATGATGCTGCCGTACGTCAATCCGGATAAACTGCCGGGCGAAATCGTGCTGGCGCGTCACGCTGATGCAGAACTGATGGGGGTGGCGCTCGAAGGCTTTGGCTTCAGGCTCATCCGTGGCGCGGGCGGCGGGGCACGCGGCAAGGACAGGGGCGGCGCCCAGGCGCTGCGCGGCGCGCTGAAGGCACTCAAGTCCGGCAGCATGGTCGGCATGGTGTGTGAGGTGCCACCGGGACCGGCCCGTATCGCCGCACCCGGCATCATCGTGATGGCGAAGCTGAGCGGCAAGCCGATCCAGCCGATTGCGGCAGCCACATCAAACTATCTCAGCTTGAACACCTGGAGCCGGTTCACGATCAACATGCCGTTTTCGCGCATGGCGCTCGTTATGGGAGATCCGATCCACGTGCCACGCGACGCCGACGAGGCGACGATTGAGGCCAAGCGCATGGAATTGCAGACGGCGCTCGAAGCGGCCACCAGCCGGGCTTACGAAATGTGCGGGGCCGATCCGACGCGCGCCACGCCGCGCCGGCTTCTGCCGGCTCCTCAGCCGGGCCTGATGCTCAAGGGCTACCGCGTCGGCACAGAAGCGGCCCGCGTTGCCGCGTCCACTATTTTTTCCCGGCGCGCCAAACGGGGCAAGGAGGACCCGGCGCGCGAGGGTGAGCGCTATGGCGCGGCGGACACCCCGCGCCCCGACGGTCGGTTGATCTGGGTCCATGGCGCAAGTGTGGGGGAGACGCACGCCGCACTGCCGGTGATCGAAGCCATCAAGGCGCGCTTTCCAGGCCTGCGAGTGCTGCTGACCACGGGCACCGTCACGTCGGCGGAGCGCGCCCGCGCGCGGCTTGGCGCGGATGACATCCACCAGTACGTGCCGCTCGATGCACCAACTTACGTGCGCCGCTTTCTTGAGCATTGGCGCCCGGATGCAGCTGTGTTCGTTGAGTCGGAGGTTTGGCCCAACCTCGTGCTGGAGATGGCTGAGCGAAAACGCCCTATGGCTCTCATCAACGGGCGCATCTCCGCAAAATCCTTCAAGTCGTGGGGCCGGCGTCCGCACTCTGCGCACGCGCTGTTCGGCCGCTTCGATCTCGTCGCCGCCCAGGACGAGCGCATGGCGCTGCGATTCCAGCAACTGGGCGCACCGGACGTCCGAGTGACGGGGAACGTCAAGAATGACGCGCCGGCACCAGCCGTTGACCGGACAGCGCTGGCCGAACTCCAGGCGATGGTCGCGGGCCGCCCCCATTGGCTTGCAGCGAGCACGCACGATAGCGAAGAATTCCTGATCGCTGGCGTCCACCGAGAAGCGCGCATGCATCATGAGGGCCTGCTGACGATCATTGCACCGCGCCACCCCGAGCGCGGTGCGGCGATTGCCGAATTGCTTCGGGCCAATGGGTTTTCCGTCGCGCGCCGCTCGCAGGGGGAGATCGTTGGTCCAGAAACGGAGATTTATCTCGCCGACACGCTGGGTGAATTGGGCACGCTCTACGCATTGAACCGTCTGGCGTTCATCGGTGGCTCGCTCGTTCCCCACGGCGGACAGAACCCGATTGAGGCCGTGCGCCATGATTGTGCGGTGCTGGCGGGACCGCACACCATCAACTTCCGCAACGAATACCGGGCGCTGGAAAAGGCAGGCGGTGGGCTTGAAGTGGCGTCGGCCGATGCGTTGGCGGTGGCCGTCCGGCGCATGATTGGCGATCCGGAAATTGGCGACCGCATGAATGAGGCCGCTCACGAGGCGCTGGCCGGTCTGACAGGCGGGCTGGCGCGCACGGTCGACGCCCTGGAGGCGCTTCTCGGCACCGCGTTGCGATCGCCCGACGATCGGGCGCAGCGCAGTTGGCCCGAGCGCGCCTCACCGCTCAGCGAGGCCTCGGGTTCGCGGCCTGAGGACGCGTTGCCACCGCACGATGCGCAGGCCACGTCAGCGTCGCCTGCCGCTGCGCGCCCTCGCCCATCGGACGCGGCGTCGCCCATGGTTCCAAGGCCCACTGGCACAGATGCTTAAGCTCCCAGCCACGCCCTCCTGGTGGTATCGATCCGAGCGAACGACGGCCGCCCGGCTGCTTGCGCCGGTTGGCGCCGTGTATGGTGCGGCGACAGCACTGCGCATGGAGCGGGTGCCTTCGGCCTTCGCGCCATGCCCGGTCATCTGCGTTGGCAATTTCACAGCCGGTGGTGCGGGCAAGACCCCCATTGTGATGGAGATAGCCCGCCGGCTCATCGCACAGGGGCTGCGCCCCGGCCTTCTTTCGCGCGGCTACGGCGGGCGTTTGGGCGGGCCGCACGTGGTGCGCCCGGAGCGCGACGGTGTTGCCGATGTCGGTGATGAGCCGCTCTTGTTAGCGAGCGTCGCTCCGACCGTTGTGGCGCGCAATCGGCCCGCCGGCGCCATGGCGTTGGGCCTCGCCGGTGTCGACGTCATCATCATGGACGATGGCCTGCAAAGCCGGGTTCTGGAGCCAAGCCTCGCCGTTGCTGTGGTCGATGCCAGCGCGGGCCTGGGCAATGGGCTGTGCGTTCCAGCCGGGCCGTTGCGCGCGCCGCTCGCGCGCCAGTTGCCGCACGTCGACCTCATCATCGAACTTGCCGCCGGTGGGCCCCGCGGTGTTGCGGTTGCGTCCATGCCGGACATCGCGGGATATCAGGGGGACATTCTGCAGGCGCGCCTCTCAGGTGATCCGGCCGTGGCGGCCGCGCTGCAGGGACGCGATGTGATTGCATTCAGTGGCATTGCCCGCCCTGAGAAATTCTTCTCCACATTGTCCGATCTTGGCGCGCACCTCGTGGATGCCTTTTCGTTCCCCGACCATCACCTCTTCAGCGATGCGGACGCTCAAGCGCTGTTGGAGGCAAGGGCCCAGCATGGGCGCACGTTGCACGCAGGGCAGGCCGGGAGCGCTGAGGAGAGCCTTGCCGCGGCGGGTTTGGAACCGGCGGTCCTTGCGCCGAGCGCCGCCATCAGACCGGATAACCGGTCGGCCGCTCCAGGTCCCCACGATCGCGATCCGGCAGCGCCGGGGTTGAGCGCGCAGGAGGGCCCGATCCTGGTCACAACGCGCAAGGATGCCGTGCGGCTGGCATCCGCGCGTGGCGGCAGTGTGCTGGCGCGCCTTGCTGACGCAACCACCGTGCTCGACGTGACGGTGAGCATGTCGTCAGGAGACGCGGCACGGTTGGAGGCTGCGTTGCGGCGGGCCGTCGGCAAGTGAGCGTTCGGCACAGCGCGGCACGGGGGATACCGAGATCGCCGAGCACCTGAGGATCTGTTGATGCTCAACAGATCCTCGATTGTTGTTTCGGCGCGTTTTCCAGTCCCGCGACGCGTGTGCGCCTTGCTGGAAAACGCTATCGCTCACTCTGCAGCGTTGTCCCGCGGTGCGGGCCCCGGTGCGATGCCGCGGTGCTCCAGATAGCGCTGGAAGGATGCTTCCGCCGTTGCGTACGGCTCCTGCAACTCGACGCTCCAGTATTTCAAATCGTCAAGCGCAATGCGCGCGCCGCTCACGGCGCACCGCACGTAATCGCCCGGCAGGACGATTTTGAATTCGTTGTGGCCGTAGCGCAGCGTCGCTTCGTTGTTCTGACCCAAAAAACGCTCAAACGGGTTCATTGATGACCTTTTTTCTCCGCGTGCCAGAGCCTGTACGAGCAGGTGACGCTGCGCCGATGGTTGTCGGCTTCAGTGCCAGGACCATCTGAGGCCAGCACCATTTCAGGCCGGCATGATCTAGAAGAGCGATTTCTGCGCACCGCGCTGCGGTACCCCATCGCTTGATTGTCCCTTGCGCCCGGTCGGCGGCGTCGGTTCGCTCCGCGGCGCCGTTTCGCACACCTCTGCGGCCACACTGCCATCTGCAAACTGAATGTCCAGGCTTGCCACGCGGCGCGCATCGGCCGTGTTGCGTACGATGCCTCCGGGCGCTCCAGTGGGATCGGCCGGCGCACGAACGATGGCAAAGCCGCGCTCCAGCACAGACCGGTGGCTGAGGGACCGCAGCATATCGGCGCGCGCTGCCAGCATGGCGCGTTGTTGCGCAAACCGTGCGCGCGCCGCACGATCAAGACGGTCTGAGGTCTCATCCAGTCGCCGGCGCGCCGCATGGACGGGTTCCGCCACGCGTCGCACGGTCAGTCGCTCGCCGATCGCCGCCAGTCTGTCGCGCCGCCGCTCGGTTGCACGCAGCAGCGCCCGGCCGGCGCGCTCTCCAATGACACCGAGCTGACGGGCTGCGGCCTGGGTGTTGGCGGCCAGCACCCGCGGGTTCAGTTGGCTGCCTGCACGCTCCACCCGCGTGCGTGCCGCCTGCAGCCGTATGAGCATGGCGCGGTTCAACTGAGACTGGCGCAGATCGAGCCGCTGGCGCAGCGGCGCGACGAGATCTTCTGCGCGGGGAAGGCCGCGCGCGGCTGCCTTGAGGCGTTGCAGGTCATGGCTGAGGCGGCGCTGCAAGGCATGGCGTCCGCGCTGGCCAAGTTCGTCCAGGCGCTCAAGCAGATCGAGCTTCTTTGGTACGGCCCATTCGGCAGCCTTGGTGGGCGTGGGCGCTCGGGCATCCGCCACATGGTCGAGCAGGGTCCAGTCGGTTTCGTGCCCGACGGCGGAGATGAGCGGTATCGCGCTCTGCGCGGCCGCGCGCACCACGGCCTCCTCGTTGAACCCCCAGAGATCCTCGATGCTGCCGCCGCCGCGGGCCACAATGATCACGTCGGGACGTGCTGTTTCGGCCGGAGCCCGCGCCGGGTCTGCGCTTGCGGGCATGGCGTTGAAGCCGTGGATCGCGCGCGCAACCTCTTGCGCGCACGTCTCGCCCTGCACGCGCACAGGCCAGACGACCACCCGCACGGGGCAGCGTTCAGCAAAACCGTGCATCATGTCTCGAATGACGGCACCCGATGGGGACGTCACGATGCCGACCACGCGCGGCAGGAATGGCACGGCGCGTTTGCGCTCTTCATCGAACAGGCCCTCGGCCTGAAACTTCTTACGCCGCTCCTCCAGCAGCGCCATCAGTGCCCCGATGCCGGCCGGCTCAAGCTGTTCGATGACAATCTGGTATTTGCTCTGGCCGGGAAACGTGGTCAGCCGGCCCGTTGCGACCACCTCAAGGCCCATCTCCGGCTGGATGGCGAGGCGCCCCGCAACCCCACGCCAGATGACGCCCGCAAGCACGGCGTTGCGATCCTTGAGATCGAGATAGACATGGCCTGAGCCTGGCCGCGACACCCGGCCGACCTCACCGCGCACCCGCACGTGGTCGAAAGCGTCCTCGATGGAGCGCTTGAGCGTTGCGGAAAGCTCCGACACCGAGAACTCAGCGACGTTTGAACCGGCCGCCGCTTTGCCTGGGACACCACGGCTGCCGGTTGCCGGCGCGTCGTCGCCCAGCAGGTCATCAACCGCCGAGGGGACCGCATCGGTCCTGCCGGCGGTCTTTGATTGGCTCCTGGCGCGTGTCGGTCTGGCGGCGCTCGGCATGGGTGTTCTGTCGGTTGTGGCGCGATCGGCGCGGACCGCCGGGCGGGCGTGGCCCGTGGTGTGATGCAGGTTGGCCCTGGGGCCTACACCATGGCGCAAAAGCACGGTAGGCGCAGCCATGCGTTTTCTGGTGAGAGGCTGTGAAGCAGGTTTTAGCGCCTCATGTCTTGCCCAAGCGCCCACAATCGAACGGAAAGCCGGCCCATGGCAGATGACACACACAGCGCAGCTGGCACACCGTCGGCGGTCCGCCGCAACGTTCTGATCATCGGCGGTGGCGGCCGCGAGCACGCGCTGGCCTGGGCCGTGGCGCAGCATCCGCAGTGCGGCACGGTGCACTGTGCGCCCGGCAACGCGGGCACGGCCGCAGTTGCCCGCAACGTCGAGATCGACGGGGGGCCTGACTGGAACGGCGATGCGGGCGTTGCCGTTGTGGACTTCTGCCGCGGTCACGATGTGTCACTTGTCATTATCGGCCCGGAACTGCCGCTGACGGCCGGGCTCGCGGACACACTGCGTGCTGCCGGCATCCCCACGTTCGGCCCCGGTGCCGTGGCCGCCCGCCTGGAGGGGTCGAAGGCGTTCACAAAGGCGCTGTGCGCTGCCGAGGGGATCCCGACCGCCCGTTCGCGCACTTTCAATGACCGTGATGCCGCGCTCGCGTATGCCGCCAACCATCCCCTCCCCGTGGTGATCAAGGCCGATGGCCTGGCTGCCGGGAAGGGCGTGGTGATTGCCGCCACGCGCGACGCGGCCCTTGCGGGCGTCGAGGACTGTTTTTCCGGTCGTTTCGGTGCCGCCGGGGCCACTGTCGTCATTGAGGCGTTCCTCACGGGCGAAGAGGCGAGCTTGTTTGCCATTACGGACGGTGAGGCTGTGGTTCTTCTGCCGGCGGCGCAAGACCACAAGCGCGTCGGCGATGGCGATACGGGCCCCAACACCGGCGGGATGGGAGCCTATGCGCCGGCCCCGGTGGTGACGGCTGATATCCGCGACAGGGCGCTCGACACCATCATTCGGCCAACGTTGCGCGCACTGCGTGAGGCGGGAACGCCCTTTTCAGGTGTGCTCTATGCGGGGCTGATGCTGACCGCCGAGGGCCCGCAGCTCATCGAATACAACGTCCGATTCGGTGATCCGGAATGTCAGGCGTTGATGTGCCTTCTGGGCCCGCTGGCATTTGAGCTGATCGCCGCCACGGCGGATGGACAGCTGGCGTTCAGCGCGGACCATCTGCAAGCGCAGGTGGACGCCTGCGCGGCGCAAGGCGCAGCCGCCTTGACGGTTGTCATGGCGAATACCGGCTATCCCGGCGCATCTGCGGGTGGTGCCGTGATTTCCGGACTGGATGCCGCCGCGGAGATGACCGGCGTTACCGTGTTCCATGCCGGAACGGCGCTGACGACCAACGGCGAGGTGTGTGTCAAAGGGGGACGGGTCCTGAACATAACTGCAGCGGGACCTTCACTCCAGGAGGCGCGCGACAGGGCCTACGCCGGCGTTGCGGCCATCACGTGGGAGGGAGCCTTCGTGCGCACAGACATCGGTGCGCGTGCCTTGAAGCCCGCCCGCTCCCACTGACGTCACGGCGCCAGTACGGCGCAAAATCGGGCGTCCGTCAGATGCGCAGCACCCGATCCAGGTCGGATTTTATCTGCCGGCGTTGTGCTTGCCGTCGCCCTGAAGACAGGTTCGC
The DNA here is from genome assembly GCA_964527285.1 of uncultured Hyphomicrobiales bacterium. Classification (GTDB taxonomy): domain Bacteria; phylum Pseudomonadota; class Alphaproteobacteria; order Rhizobiales; family CAZGNQ01; genus CAZGNQ01. Next base: position 8,027 of record CAZGNQ010000030.1, read on the forward strand.
GACCAGCAGATTGATGGCGATGGCGAACAGGATGGCGATGGCGAGCATCAGGATCTCGTCGTTCGTCAACAACTGAAAGACGAGAACGAGTTCGCTCCAGATGTCATGTGCAAGGGACATGGGTGTCTCCCTGACTTGAGGGCGGATGAAGGCCGTCGGGCGCACGACCTCGTGGTGAACGCTGCGCCTACCGTGCCTCGGTGGTGCGTTGACGAATTGCAAACCCTGCGCCAGCGGCGGGCATGGCTTAACCACACGGTCACTTTTTGTGCTGATGTCAGGCACGAAACCGCGCGCGTGGCGGCGACGGCATCGATCCATTGGACAGCGGAGAGCCGATCCGGCAGCTGCGCGGTCAGGATGACCGCTCAACCTTGTGTCCGGTCTTCGCGGTGACCTGGGCCTTCTTGACGGCGGCCGCGCGCGTCCCCTTCTGCAGAAACCGGGACTGTGGCAGGAGTGTCGCAGGCGGGCGCAAAGCGGGAATCGCACCATGGTGATGTCAGATGATGCGCTGGCCGATGCAGACGGGCCGCGTGAGATGCCAGTGGACCAGTCCGGTGCCAGCGCCCGGCAGCGCGACGCGCTCGCCACTTTCAGCGCCGACGCTGCGAGCCTCGCGGATGCCGCCGGTCCGCGGCCAGGCACCGTGGGTCTGGCGCTGGGTGGCGGGGCCGCGCGCGGGCTTGCGCACATCCCGCTGCTTGAGGCGCTCGATGAGATGGGCGTTCGGCCCAACGTGGTCGCTGGAACGTCGATCGGTTCGCTGATCGGCGCGGTCTATGCGTCCGGCATGCGCGGCCAGGACATTCGGGCGTACGCGTTGGAGCTCTTCGAAGCCCGATCAGAACTCGTGCGCCGTTTCATGAGCCGCTCGACCCGCTCGCTGACGGATCTCTTCAGCTTCACCTCGCCCGCGCTTGCCGGGGCGGAGGCGCTGTTCTCGTTCGTTCTGCCTGAGGACCTGCCCGAGCGGTTCGAGGACCTGAAGATCCCCTTGCGGGTCGTCGCAACAGACTTCCACGCCCAGGATGAGGTGATCCTTGAGACGGGCCCGTTGATGCCTGCGATCAGCGCCAGCTCAGCCCTGCCGGGGCTGTTGACGCCCGTGCGCCACTTGGACCGCATTCTGATCGACGGCGGCTTCGTGAATCCCACGCCCTTCGACATTATTCGCGAAACGAGCGCGATCACCATCGCGGCCGACGTGACGGGCAAGGCGGAGCGGACCAGCGATCGCCTGCCCCGCACCACCGAGACCTGGATTGGCGCAGCACAAATCATGCTGCACTCGCTCGTGACGGAGAAACTCAAGCATCAGGCCCCGGACATCTTCATCCGGCCACCCATCGCGGAATTCGGCGTGCTCGATTTCTACAAGATCGAGGCGATCCTGAAGGCAGCCGAACCGGCAAAGGATGTCCTGAAGCGGCGCCTGGACGAAAAGCTGGCGCCGCTGACCGTGGAGATCTGACGAGCCAGGCCGAACCGCGTGGCTGCGGTACCCGCGCCGCTTCGAGCGCGTTTTCAGCGCCGATGATGGAAGAACGCGCGCAGGAGTGCGGCACACGCCCGCTCGTCGATACCGCCATAGACCTCAGGCCGGTGGTTGCTGGTCGGCTGATTGAACAGACACGGCCCATGCTCCACGGCGCCGCCCTTGGGATCGTACGCACCGAAATAGACGCGACGAATACGCGCCAGCACGATCGCGCCAGCGCACATCGCGCACGGCTCAAGGGTGACATAGAGGTCTGCGTCGGGCAGTCGATGGTCAGCCCGCAGTTCGCAGGCCGCGCGCAAGGCCAGAACCTCCGCGTGTGCCGTTGGATCGTGACGGGCCCGTATCGCGTTGCCGGCAACGCCGAGAACGGCACCGTCTGAGGCCACAACGACCGCGCCGACGGGCACTTCGCCAGCGGCACCCGCCGCACGGGCGGCCTCAAGCGCCAGTGCCATCGGGGAAGGGGTGGCGGCGTTAAGAGCATGACCCGGCGCGTGCGGCTCGTGGCCGATCGGCGCGGCGTGCGCGCGCGCTGGCTCTGGTCCGTCATCTGAGGTGGAAGTGTCCACGGTGTGCGCCTCACCCGGGCCGAAACATCTGCGCGCCCTGCCGCCCATGCATTAGAACAGGCCCTCCCTCCATGCCATCACGCAAGACCACTGACCCCAGCAAGCGCACTGAACCGAGCAAGCCGTCAGCGACCGCACCGACAGACGTCAAACCAGGGGCGGCCGCGCCGGCGGGCGAGCGCATCGCCAAAGTGATCGCAGCGGCCGGTGTGTGTTCACGCCGCGATGCCGAGCGCAAGATCGCAGCCGGCGCCGTGACGGTGAACGGCCGGCGCATCGTTTCGCCCGCGCTCAACGTCTCAACAACGGATCGCGTGACCGTGGACGGCGAAGACCTGCCCGATCGTGAGCCGCCGCGCCTGTGGCGCTATCATAAGCCGCGCGGGCTGGTGACGACACATGCCGATCCGGAAGGCCGCAAGACCGTGTTCGAAGCGCTGCCGGCGGGCTTGCCGCGGGTGGTCTCCATCGGGCGCCTCGACCTCAACACCGAGGGCCTGCTGCTGCTCACCAATTCCGGCGCGCTCGCCCGACATCTTGAGCTGCCGACCACGGGCTGGGCGCGTCGCTACCGTGTGCGCGGGCATGGGCGCGTGTCCGCCGATGCCTTGGCCGCGCTCAAGGATGGCATCACGATCGACGGCGTGCGCTACGCCGGCATCGATGCGCGGATCGACCGCGAGCAAGGTGCCAATCTGTGGCTCACGCTGGCCCTGCGCGAAGGCAAGAACCGGGAGATCCGCGTGGTGCTCGGGCATCTGGGTCTTGAGGTCAATCGGCTGATCCGGGTGTCTTATGGCCCCTTGATGCTGGGCGAGCTTGGCGTCGGCTCGGTCGATGAGGTGAAGACGCGGGTGCTCATCGACCAGTTGGGACGAGAGACGGCCGCTGCGCTTGGTATTGTGCCACAAGGGCGTGGCGCCGGTGCCGGCACGTCGGCGAAATCGCAAGCCCATCCGCCGGCCAAGGGACGGGCAACCTCCGCCAAAGACCAAGCCACAGCGCGCAAGGGAGACGCTGCAGCGCAAGCCAGGACGCCGCGCCCTGCTGCTCCATCAAGACAAGCCGCATCGCAAAAGATCACCACCAGCCGACCGGCAAGCGGCCCGCGCGCGAACAACACCCCCAAGCGTGGTGCCGCGGCGACGGGGTCACCGGCCAATGGCAAGGGGGCAGGACGACCTGGCGGCGCTGGGGCCAAACCCGCTGCCCGCAAGCCTCGCGGACCGCGCCCGCCGCGATGATGGTGTGCGGCCGGCCAAACATGCTGACCCTGGAACGCGACGCGTTTCTCTCGCCGTGACTGATCGCTCACTTCTGGCCGCCAATGCGGGGTTCGCTGCGCAAAAATGGTCGGTTACAGTCCTTTTTCAGACCGGTGTTCGGGCCGTTCCCGTGCAGGGCATGCATGCCCTGTTCCGTGATGCCACTTGCCCAGTCGCGGCTTGCGGGGCTGAATCCTCGGGCCGCGCTCAACGCCTTTCTTCCCGGAGGACGTCGCCATGAGTTGGAACCCATGTATGGAGCCGGCGTGTCCGGACGCCGCATCAATGGATGCGATTGAGACAACGATCGTGCCCCGCGCACGGGATCTGGGTGGGTTTGAGGTGCGCCGCGCATTGCCTGCACCAAGACGGCAGATGGTCGGGCCTTTCATCTTCTTTGATCAGATGGGACCGGTGGAGTTCATCACTGGCGAGGGCATCGATGTGCGCCCGCACCCCCATATCGGGCTTGCAACCGTCACCTATCTCTTCAACGGGGCGTTTCAGCACCGCGATTCGCTTGGGACCAACCAGATGATCCATCCCGGCGAAGTGAACTGGATGATTGCGGGGCGCGGGATCACCCATTCCGAGCGCACAAGCGCCGACACGCGCGCGACGCCGAAACACGACCTCTTCGGCATTCAGACGTGGGTGGCACTGCCGGACAGCCACGAAGACATTGAGCCTGGCTTTGAGCACCAGGGCCGCGATGCACTGCCCATGATCGATGAGCCGGGCAAGCAGGTGCGCCTCATCCTCGGCACGGCCTACGGTGCGCGTGCGCCCGTGAGCACGTTCACCGAGATGTTCTATGCCGACGCTGTGCTGGACCCGGGTGCCGCACTGCCGCTGCCCGACGGGCACGAGGATCGGGGTTTATATGTGGTCTCCGGGGCGATCGAGTTGGCTGGCGAAACGTTCGATGCCGGGCAGATGATGGTGTTCCGGCCCGGGGATCGCCTGTCGTTCAAGGCTGGCGAGGCGGGCGCCCGGGTGATGTTGCTGGGCGGGGAGACATTGGGCGGCCCGCGCCATATCTGGTGGAATTTCGTCGCCTCGTCTCAGGAGAAAATCGAGGCCGCAAAAGAGGCGTGGCGGGCCGGGGACTGGGCCGATGGCCGTTTCCAGTTGCCGCCCGATGATGCGGATGAGTTCATCCCGCTGCCAGACGGCAGCTAGTGTAGCGCAGCTGACGTTTGGTCACCATCCGCTGCCAATCTCGCAACCAGACGTCAGATGCAAAAGCGACACGAGAAACAATAAGTTCCTCGTGGTCCGGATGGTTCTGACATTTGCTCACGTGCGTGATGCCGAGGGAAGGCAAATGTCAGAACCGGACCACGAGTGTAGCGCATCTGACGTTTGGTCCCCATCCGCTGCCAATCTCGAAACCAAACGTCAGATGCAAAAGCTACACTAAAAACAATTAGTTACTCGTGTTCCTGATGGTTCTGACATTTGCTCGAACGCGCGATGCCAGGGGGAAGCAAATGTCAGAACCGGAACACGAGTGGCGTGCACGTTCCGCGCGTGCGCCGACCTCAATGCGTTGCGGCTGCGTGGGGCGTCAGCGGTGATCAGATCAGAAGCCGCCGACGCCGATGCCGACACCGCCGGGTGGCAGCCGTGGCCGGCTCGACCGGCTGCGTGTTGACCGGCTGGACGAGGACGAGCGGCGTGATGAGCTGCGCGAGGCCGTGCGCCGGCTCGAATTGCGGCTTTTTGAACGTGATGTGCTCCGCTTCTTGGAGCGCGTCGTCGTTTTGCGCCGCGACGTGCGTTTTGGTTTCGATTTTGTCGTCGTTTTGCGCCGCGCGGTGGACCGCTTTTGTGTGGTGGTCTTCCGGCGCGTCGTCTTTCGCCGTGTTGTTTTTGGGCGGGTCGTGGTCTTCGGCTGTGTTGTTTTGGGCCGGGTGGCCGGCTTGCGGCGCGTCGTGCGCGTTTTCGGGGCCGTTGTCGGCGTGCGCCGTTTCACCCGCTTGAAGCGATTGCGCCGCGGAACAGCGGCAATGTCCGGTGCGCCAACCTCCGGGCTTTCAAAGGCATCGATCAGCCGATCGCGGTCATCGGCATCTGCTCGCAGCTTCTGGCGACGCTCGCGCGGCTTGACCCGTTTCAGGGCGCGCCGCGTCACACACCGGCCGTTCAGCCGCACCTGGCCGAAGCGGCAGAGCGCCGCGTCGCCCACGCCGTTGGGGGCAACGCGCCCGATCGCTGCCGCATCCGGCGCGATGCTTCGCTTTGGAATGTGCAGCCGAACCATGCGCTTGGCCCGGTCTCTTAGACCATCGAAGCGGCTTGCCAGACGCAGCTTGCGGCGCAATTGCGCTTGCAGCGGCCCGAGATCAGGGCATTGGGGCTTAAAGGCGCGGATCTGATTCACATTGCCGCGGCTGAGCAGATCCTCGGCCTTGCGACGCTCGAACTGGCAGATGATCTGATTGCGCTCGCTGCGCGCAATCATTGCGTTCAGTGAGGCCTCTTGGAAGCAGTATTGGCACTCCTTTAAGTATTGGCGCGCCTGATCGATCGACTTGCTGCGCAATGCCAGATCGGCCTTGAACTGCTCCTCGATCCGCCGCTTGACCAAAGGCTTCCAGATGCCGCGAATGCGTGCGGTCTCAACCACGGGAGCATCCGGCTCAACCCCGGCAATAATTGGGGACTGGCGTGCGCCACCAACCAGCGCTGCCAGACGGCGCTGCACGCGGCGCTTTACGAAGCGCTCCAACTCATCGAACGTGACGATCTTGTCCGAATTGCCGGCAAACTCGTCAGCCTCGCCGTAAAGGCCGCTCACGAGGGCATCGGTGAATACGCTTTGACGGCTCTCCGTATCCCAGACGGCATACTCTTCCGGCCCAGCGGCTGCGAGCAGCACAAGGTCGCCACGCGCCTCGGAATCAGCCCTGTCCGTGATCACGACAGGTGGGCCGAACAGTGGGGCAGAGCGGTTGCGCAATACCGCGCCGGCGTGGGATTCGCCGGAAAAGCAAGATTCCAGGATCAGGTAGACCCGACCTTCCGGCAGATATGTCGCCCGCAGCTTCCGCAGCCGATCCTTAAGCGTCTCCAGGTCATAGCCGAAGTTCTTCAATTCATCGGGATAGGTATCGGTGGCCAAGAGATATGCACGCGATTTCCGCGTCTTGGCGTCAAACTCACGTGATCCGTGGCCGGCATAATAGACGATCAATTCGCCATCAGCCGGCATGGTGCGAACAACATTCTCCAACCCGGAGCCCAGCAGGCGCTTCATGCGCGTCAGCGTGGCGTCGCGTTCCTCAAGAATGTTGTTGCGGCGCACCCCCATCGTGTCGATCAGCGCCTTGCGCATGGCATCGAGATCGCGATGGGCGAACTTCACCTCGCTGGTGTGGTCATAGGCGCGGTTCGCAACAAGCAGCGCCACGCGCTCTTTCGGCGGGGCGGCAAATGACGGTGAGATGAAAGCCGAATAGGCGGAAAAGATCGCAAGCAATGCGATTGGAATGGCCCGGCGAATAACGTATTCAAATATCATAATAGCAACCGGTGTTCTTAACGAGCGCTTTTCCTATCACTATACAGCTTAGGTGGCGCGGCCACAACCTGTGCTCGGTCCTTGTTCAGAGGTCAGACCGGCGCTGACGATCAAGCGGCCCGGCAGGACCTTTTGAGCCGCTGTCGCCGCGAATCGCAGACGCTGGCGCCACCTTACACCGCTTGATCTCTCTATGGAGCGGCCAGAACGGCTGGTGTTCAAGTTCCACGATGTGCCCTCACGGTGCGGCATACGCTCAGGGGCTGACGGTGCCTCGTCGTCAACGGGGGCATGCCGCAACCAGACACGCCACGCGCAACGCCGTGCTTTTGTTGCGGCCACCACACTTGAAGCATCTGCTGAAGCATCCGCGCCAAGCCCCGGAGCACAAAGGCGGGGCAGGCGGACGCCGTATGTTGTGCCAGTTGTGGACAGCCCCGCTCTTTCGCTGGGCGTCTGCCGTCGGGTGACAGCGTGGCGAGGAGGCGTGCTGAACAGCCGTGTCGAAGCCCGTGCGCTCAACCCGTGCCGCCGGCACCCGCCCGCCAGAGTAGCGTTCTGTTCAAGCCGAAGTGAGGCGTCCTTGCCCCTGATCACCACCACTTTGGATGCGCAACTCGCAGCTTTCGGTGTCGCGACCACGCCCGGCACCGCACTGGCGGTCATCGCTGCCGTCGCGGTTGTTGCTGCGCTCGAAACGGTTCGCGCGGTCCTGCGAGGATCGCGCCAGGCGGCTAAAAAGCCAACGTTGTCGCGCCAGGCTGCCCATGGAGATCGCCAATCCGAGGCCGTGCACATGGCTGGTGCCAAGCGGGCGCCGTCGGTCGTCCGTGACCCTGCACCTTTCTCCCGCGATGGCGACGTGGCCGACGAACGCGGCAACGAACTGCGCCCGCGCGACGCCCCGCGCCCCGATGCACTGGCGCACCGCGACAATGCACAACCGATCCACAGGACCGCGGGATCGCTTGCGGTGGCACCTCATTCCAAGGTCGAAGACGCAACCACCGGAGCAGTGAGCGACGCAGGCTCGCGACGTGCGGGCGAAGCTGCGTCAACGGGACAAGGGATCGGCGCGGACGAATCGCCGGTGACTGACTTGTCCCATGCCGCCCCGCGCGAGGTCAGCCCCCCAATGCCTGCAATTGCTGCGGCGCGCACCGCCGATGCCAAGAAGACGATCGGGGTGAATCAAGCGCCCGGGACAGGCACGCGCGCACCCCAGCGGCGGCGTCCAGCAGCGCGACGCAAGAGCGTTGGTGAGTTGATCGCAAAGGCGCAGACCGAGACACGACGCGGCAAGCACGACGAAGCCCGCAAGTTTCTGCACACCGCACTGAAGCAGGCCGACAAGCAACGTGCGTCAGCACCGCTTGCCGCGGCCGAGGTGCGGCTGTCGTTGGCTGAACTGGAGGCGGCGGTCGGTGATCTCACGTCGGCCTGTGAGCATTGGCAGCTTGCGCGGGACGTATTTGCCGATGCTGGCGCGCGCGACCGAGAGAACGCCGTCGACGCCCGAATGCGCGATCTGCAGTGCCCGACGGATTGGATCCTGACCGAATTCTGAGGGAACGACCTCGTGCGGTTTCTCCGATGCGCGCGGGTCTGCAGGGTGCCTCAGAGGCCGGTCACGACCTCGATCTGCCGACCCTCCTCGCCGGGATTGATGGAGAACCGACGCTCAAACGTGCGGCCCTGGCGTTCCGCGACCACGGTGTATTGGCCCTCTGCCAGAATGTGGCTGGGAAGCGCGCCGACGCTGCTGACGACGCGTGAGGCTTTTTCGCCCTCGTAGATTGACCAGCGCGTTCCGGGCAACGCTTCGCCGCCCGGCGCGTCCACCAGCTTCAAGGTCACCCGCGCGACCCGGTAGTTCGCGGTGATTTCCGTAATCTGGCCGGGCTCGACGCTGATGTCGGCGTCGATCCTGGCATTGGCATCGCCGTAGCGCGCCACGACGTGATAGAACCCTGCGTTGAGCCGCACGATCAATCCGCCGCGTACGTCGCGCATGATCACCTCGCGCTGGCCGAACTGGTCCTGCGTCTGGGAGAACACGTCAAAGCGCAACTGATGCGGCGGGATCGGGAGGCCGCTTGAGGTCGTGCCGGAAAAGCGCACGCCACCGGCGTTGAGGACAAGCGTGACGGTCTGGGCGCCGTTGTTGTCCATGGCCAACAGACGTGTGGCGTGCGCCCGTCCGTAGGCGACGTTCAGGACATACTGGCCAGGCTGAAGCGAGAAGGCGGGACGGGCCGTACTGGTCTCGTGCAGTGGGCGTGCGGTGCCGGCGCGTACGGCATCTGCGTCGAAAATCCGCCAAACGAGGCCGTTGGTGAGTGTGGGCCCGCCATCCTGCAACTTAGCCAGCAGTCGCAGATTGCCCGGCGCACTGGCGTCCGTGCCGGCAGCATCGCGCGCGGCGCCGTTTGCTTGCGTTCCGCTGGTCGCCCAGGGGTCAGCGCCCGCCGCCTCATCGCCGCCAGCCCCATCGCCCCCAGCCCCATCGCCAGAGGTCGCGTCAGCTCCGGGCAGGGAGACGCTCCAGCCGTCCTGCAGGACAAGGCCGTCGGCAGCCTCGCGCGGCGTGTTGCCCGTGTCGCTCTGCTGGGCTGAAGCGGGCGCAGTGAGGACGGCGCCCGCCAGCGCGGCAACGAGCGTGAAGACCATCAACGAAATGGATCGGCGGGCCGATTGCATGGGCCACGTCAACGCAATGCGCATCGCCGGTGCTTTGCACGTTGCGACCATGCCCTGCTCCCCCATGCATATTGGCGCGCCAACCGTGACGGCGTGAGCGCTCGCGTCCGGTCGTTAGCGCGGCATTTCCACATTGAGCGCGGCCCGCTTGCCCGGCGCGACAGTGACCTTGCGCACCAGCCGACGACCGCTGTGCTCGGCCAGCACGTCATAAGTGCCAGCCGACAGGATGATCTCGGGCTCGGGGCGCGATGTCCGCCAGATGATGTTGCCCGCATCATCACGCACGCTCCACAACAAGCCCCGTGTGATGGGCGCACCTCGGGGCGTTGTCATGGCAAGATCCAGCCAGCCCGCCTGGAATTCCATGTCGAGCGCCACGGCGTCACCGGGACCGAGGTCAAGTGTCTGGGCGATCGCCGCGTTGACGCCCCCCAGCACCCCCACCACACGGTAGGTGCCTGCGCCAAGCCGCAGCGTTGGTTCAGCCACGCTCGTGCGCAATACTGCGCGCTCTGGCGCGCCACCGGCGCCTGCCTCGGGCACCTGATAGACGGTGTAGCTGATGTTATCGTCCACCGGCTCAGCAGCGCCGGCAATGCGCGCCTTCGCCTGGATCGTGCTGGCGGGAAGCCGCAGGGCCGCATCCGTCAATTGACCGGGGAAAACCGTCACGGGTTGCTCAACCGAAACGGTGCCACGCTGGGCCGAGGCATAAAACACGCCAGCCCGCAGCAGAAACTCCGGCTGCGGTGCGCTGGAGCGCGCGACCTCGCGCCGCCCCAGTGGACTTGAGGGATCGTCCTCAAGCACGCGGAAGAGAACGCCATCGGGCCGGGTTGTGCCGTCTCCGGTTGTCGCGCTCAGTTGCAGCCGGCCAACGCCCAGCACAACATCGATGCGTCGCGCCGTACCGTTCTTGACCTCAACCAGCCGGCTGCCCCGGACGAACCCATACCGCACCGATGCCCTGTAGAGCCCCGGTGGGATCTGGAACTCCGGCGTATCGTCGTGGCTCATTGCGACGACCTTGGTGAGGCCTGTCGTAACGGACGGCGCCGCGCGCGCGCCTGTTTGCGTCGTCGCCCGGTTGCGGTCGAGGACGCGCAAGCCGCTTTCCCCGGATGCGGCGGCGGCCGCGACGTCGACCGCGTCGAGCCGCTCCAACGTGTAGAATACGGAAGAGAGTTTCTCGCCTGAGCTGTTTGCCAGTGCGCTCAGTTGGATGCGGCCGGCATCGATGGTCAGTCGGGCGAGCACCTCGTCAGTGGCGCGCACATCGATGAGAGCGGCACGCGACGCCAGCCCCCAGCGGACCATCACGAGGTAACGCCCCGGCGGAACCCCAATGTTCACGCCCGGCGCGATGCCCGAATGCACGAGTTCGCTGTCAGCGCCCGTCAGCACGATATCTTCGACCGAAGGATGTGGCAGCGCGGCGGCTGGCGGTGACGTCGCGGCCTGTGCGCCATCCTCACCGCGCAAGGGAAGCGTTGGGGGGAGCAATGGCCGGCGCTCGGTCAGTTGCCCGTCGCGACGCAGGCCGTCGAGCACATCGGCGCGCAGGACGAGGGCGTGGGTTTCGCTCACGCGGGTGATGCGCCATTCCAGGTCGTCGTCGATCACGCCGCCCGCTGCCATCGCCTGGGCGCGCAGGTTCAAGCGCGATGCACCAACGCGGGTGATGGCGAAGTCGGACAGGGCACGTGCGCTTGCGGCAGCCGTCGCCGTCTGCGGGTCGTCATTGCCGCCCGGCTCGGTCTCACCGATGGCGCTGGCAGTGGGAGCCGTGGCCAACCCGCGCAACGGCGCCTGCATCTCAAAGATGCTCTCCAGACCTTCTGCAATGGCATCGACCGTCGCGGCGTCAAAGATCCGCCCACCGCCCAAATTTGCCACGCACTGCACCGCTGAGCGGTCCTTGTCCTTCATGCTGAGCGCAATGACGTGAAACTGCACCGCCGGGGCCTGGGCACGCGCATCGCGCACAACGGCGCAGGGATCGCGACGGCAGTTCTCAGCGCCGTCGGTCACCAGGATAACCGTGCCCGACGCTCCGCCGCCGACGCCACGCTGGCGACGTGCGCCTCGGTTCGCCTCCTGCAATTGCTCAAAGGCCGTTTCCAGGGCCGATGCCAGCGGGGTTCGTCCCCGTGGTGCAAGGTCATCGATGGCGCTTGTAAGTTCGGCACCGTTGCCGCGGCGCGGCTCGACGACAACCTCCACGTCACTGCAACTGCGCTTGCGACGATGGCCGTAGGCGACCAACCCGATCGGGGCGCCGGCGGTGCGTGGTTCAAGCACGCGCTTGAGGGCGCGGCGGGCCAACGCGATCTTCGCCGTCCGACCGACGGAGCCCCACATTGAGCCGGAGCCGTCAAGTATGACGACGGTGCGCGCGCTGGCCAGTGGGCTGGTCTGGGCGCCAGCCGGCGAGCCACCGGCTGATACGGCAAGCACGGAAAGGACCACGAGGAGCGCGCTGCCTGCCGTTGCGAGCGTGGCGCGCGAAGGAAGGAGCGCCTCGCCCAAAAAACAGCCAATCATTGCTATCCATCGGACCATGACCCGAGCCTCCATGCGCGTTCTTCCTGACGGCCGTGCGGTCGGGCCGTGCGGTGGCCAAGGTGTCTGCCGGGCCTTTTGCCTCAGGCCACGACATTGGCGCACACGACATGTAGAGCAATTCGCGATGACCCGCATGCCCGCCAGCCCCTATTGCACGGGGCGTCGCCACGCTATGTCGCCCTGAGCGCAACACCAGCCCAAATCAGGGGGCTGCGCCGGCCTGCCTCAGCTTTCCCCGGCCTGAGCGGCCCTCGTGGCGCGGTAAGGCACGCGCGTCGCCCCTGATCTCGCCTGAAGGCCGCAGACCCCGAGGAGCAATCGCCACCGTGTTTTACGAACCCGATCTCAGAAACCACGGCCTCGCCCACAACCCTTTCAAGGCGCTGATCGTCCCCCGCCCGATCGGCTGGATCTCAAGCCGATCGAGTGACGGTGTCGCCAACCTCGCCCCATACTCCTACTTCAATGCCGTCTGTGATGCGCCGCCTATCGTGATGTTCTCGTCGGTCGGCTGGAAGGACAGCGTGCGCAATGCATCGCAGACCGGCTGCTTCGTTTACAACCTCGCCGGCTGGGACAATCGCGATGCCATGAACGTAAGCTCAGCAGGCGTCGAGGCCGACATCGATGAGTTCGATCTGGCCGGCCTCACGAAAGTGGCCGCGCAGAAGGTGGATGCACCCCGCGTCGGCGAAGCATTGGTGGCAATGGAGTGCGAGACGCACCACATCCTACCATTGCCAGCCGATGCGCCGGAGGGGACAGCGCAGACGTTTGCGGTCTTTGGTCGCGTCCTAGGCGTGCACATTGATGAGCGCCTCATCGCGGATGGCCGCGTGGATATCACCCGTGCGCGCCCGCTGTCGCGGCTGGGTTACATGGATTACGGCGTGACCGACGATGTGTTCGAGATGGCGCGCCCGAACGTATCGACCTGAGATGGCGCCTGGGGCGGGGCCGCTGAGCCACACAG
>CAZGNQ010000031.1:0-21126 GCA_964527285.1 uncultured Hyphomicrobiales bacterium
GGGCGCCCGCGAATCCGGCGATCACCTGGCCCTTGCCCAGGCGGCGCACCTTCTTGGCGTTGTTCTTGATGACGGTGTTGCCAAGGCTCACTTGACCGTCGCCGGCCATGACGACGGTGCCGTTCTTCCTGACCGTCAGGATGGTGGTCGCGTGCCACGTTGGAATGTGGCTTTCGGAGTTGCGCAAAATTGTTTCTGCCCCTTAAACGTCGTGTCCCTGCGGTGTGGCACTCGATATGGCCATGGGACGGGGTGCTTCAACCCGGGCGCCTCGGCCAACAGCGATGCGTGCACTGGCATGACAGTACTGTCGGCGCCGAGCGGACCTGCCGGTCGCCCATCCGAATGCCTCCAGGGCGCACTCGCATCTGGGGGCAGTAGCATCTGGACCTCCCGAACTCTGACGCCCCCCCCTTCGGAGCGCCAGGATTAAGAGACAACCACCATGCCGGATCGCACCGCAGAAATCATCCGCACCACGCGCGAGACCGACATCTCCGCGCGGATCAACCTTGATGGTACCGGTGCCAGCGAGATCTCCACGGGCATCGGGTTCCTCGACCATATGTTGGATCAGGTGGCTCGCCATGGCCGGATCGACATGCACGTGCGGGCGAGCGGCGATCTCCACATTGATGCCCACCACACGACGGAAGATGTCGGCATCGTCTTGGGTCAGGCGGTTGAGCGCGCACTTGGCGCCAAAGCCGGCATCACGCGCTATGCCGACGTCACGCTGCCAATGGATGAGGCGCTGACCCACGTTGCGATCGATATCTCAGGGCGGCCGTACCTTGCCTGGGATGTGTCGTTCACCCGCCCGAAGATCGGCGCGTTCGACACCGAGTTGTTCCAGGAGTGGTTCCAGGCGTTTGCGATGAACGCGAAGGTGACGCTGCATGTCCGCCAGCTTGCGGGCACAAACAACCACCATATTGCTGAAAGCTGCTTCAAGGGGCTTGCCCGCGCGTTGCGCCTGGCGGTGAGCATTGATCCCGCGCTGGGCGGCGCGGTCCCGTCCACAAAAGGGGCGCTCCGCGATGAGACGTGAGGGCTGCCAGCATGCCATGGTCGCAGCGCTCTATGTTTTGGGCTGAATTGAAGGATTTACCGTGATCACGTGTACCGTTTTCGCGCGTCGCAAGCGCACAGGCACTGGCCATGACATGGACCGGGCGGTGTTCGTTCGGGAGGGGCTGTCCGTGCTTGCCGTGATCGCGCCGGTGCTCTGGCTGATCTGGAACAGAATGTTCGTGTCGCTCTTCGTCGTTGGTGCCGGCCTCGCCGCCGTCGGCGCGCTCGCGGCGCAATTCCTTTCGCCGTGGGCCGTCGCTCCGGTCTCGCTGCTCGTGAACGTTTGGTTCGGGTTGGAGGCTGCCAATTACCGCAAGGCCCTGTTGCGCTACCAGGGCTATGAGGAGGTTGGCATCGTGGACGGCGGATCGATCCGCGATTGTGAGGAGCGCTTCTTCTATCACTGGGAGCAGGGACACCGCGCGCGAGCGGCAGCCGCAGACGGGCCGAGCCAACACAGTGCCGACCAACCGGGCCGCTTTGCATCCTCCGTGGATCAGCCCAGCGCGGCCGGCGCCGCAGCCTCGGTGCCCAGCGTTGGTGGCGCGGCCTGATACGACCGCTGTCCGATGTAATACGGGCCGATGCGATACGGCCATGCCCTACGCGCCGGCGTGGCGGTCACGGAATGAGCACGCACATCCATGGTATCATCGACGACGCCTATGCTTGCTCTGGTGGACTACGGCTGCGGCAATCTCCATTCCGCCGAGAAGGCCCTGCAGCGTGCGGCCCACATGGCGGATCGCCCGGATTTGAGCATCTGCATCACGGATGATCCGGATCTCATCGTCACGGCGGAACGCATCGTGCTTCCCGGGGTCGGATCATTCGGCGGATGCGCGCAGGGTTTGCGTGCCCGCACTGGCGTGATCGAGGCCATGGATGTACGGGTGCGCGGGCAGAGCGCCCCGTTTCTTGGCATCTGCGTTGGCGCACAACTTCTGTTTGAACGCGGCCATGAGCGCAGTGCGGAGGCCGGTGCTCACGGCGGGTTGGGCTGGATGGAGGGGGAGGTGGTCGCCCTCACACCGGCTGATGCCCGGCTGAAGGTGCCACACATGGGCTGGAACCAGCTCCACATCGCCCGTGCGCATCCCGTGCTGAGTGGTGTCACGCACGACACGTTTGAAGGCGCTGGCGCGCGCAGCGCAGGTGGAGGCGCCGCCCAGCCCTATGGCTACTTCGTGCATTCGTTTCACGTGAAACATACCCGGCCCGAGGATCTGATCGCGACGGCGAATTACGGCGGTCCCGTCACGGCCGTGGTTGGTCGGGACACGATGGTGGGCACGCAATTCCACCCTGAAAAGAGCCAGGCCTTCGGGTTGCAGTTGTTGGCCAATTTCATCGCCTGGCGGCCGTGAAGACGGTGCCACTGCGGTCAGTCGGGCAGCCCGCGATCGTCCTGAGCAAACAGATCCAGTTGGCCGGGCACGGCCCACGACCCACGCCGCCGATGCTCGCCGAAATCGGTTGTCGATACACGGTCGGGAAAGAGTTTGGCATACAACCGCCGCGCTTCGTCAAAGCTGCGGGGATGACGCTGCAGCATCCAGACCTCGTACAGCCGGCGCCGATCCAGCCCGTAGCGTCGCGCCAGCACCTGCGTTGAGACGCCCAGCCAACGGCCGATCCACAGAACCACGGCTTGGTTGAATGTCAGGCGCTGGGCCATGGTTCGGGTTGCCTGTCAAACACGGAGTGCGCCGGGTCGGGCGGTGGGGTTGGTGGCCGGCCGCATGCCGGCGATGCCGTTCATCTACCGGCAAAAAACGGCGCTGTGCCGGTTGTCTTGCGGCCCATCAGGGTGCAATGCCCTGCGATCCCTCCCGGCGCGCCGGTGCAAGCGCCAAAGGCAACGCATACACTGGTTCGCCCGATGATACTGTTTCCAGCGATCGACCTCAAAGACGGCCAGTGCGTGCGGCTGCGCCAGGGCGCCATGGATGCGGCGACGGTCTTCAATGACGATCCGTCCGACCAGGCCCGCAGCTTTGAGGCCGACGGGTTTGAATACATCCACATCGTTGACCTGAACGGCGCCTTCGCCGGTGCGCCAGTGAATGCTGCTGCCGTCGAAGCCATCCGGACCGCCGTCGGCGTGCCACTGCAATTGGGTGGCGGCATCCGCACAGCGGAGACGATTGCGCATTGGCTTGATCTGGGCGTAACCCGCGTGATCCTTGGGACGGCGGCCGTGCGCGATCCGCAACTCGTCAAGGACGCCTGCCGCACCCACCCAGGCCGCATTGCCGTTGGGATTGATGCGCGCAGTGGCAAGGTCGACGTCGAGGGATGGGCGGAGACGTCCGAGCTTGAGGCCATCGATCTCGCCCGCCGGTTTGAAGACGCTGGCGTTGCGGCAATCATCTACACGGACATCGACCGGGACGGGCTTTTGCAGGGGCTCAACTTTGCAAGCACGCGGGCGCTCGCTGATGCGGTTTCCATCCCCGTTATCGCTTCGGGTGGCTTGGCCGGTATGGATGACATCGAGCAATTGTGTGCGCCCGAGAACGCGTTGCTGGCTGGCGCTATCGCTGGGCGCGCCCTTTATGATGGGCGGCTGAATGCCAAAGCAGCATTGCAGCGCCTGAAACAACGCGCAAACCATACCCCGGCCGTTGGCCTCTAGGCCACGGTCAAGAGGCATGCACCTCGCTTGCACGGCGCTGCGGCAGACGCAGGTCCGGCGTGCATCATTTGCTGCGATCGGCTCTCCGTGCGGCGCTGGCAAGGATCCCTAGAACCATGTTCCCAGTCCGCGTGATTCCGTGCCTGGACGTGAAGGATGGCCGCGTCGTCAAAGGGGTCAATTTTGTTGACCTTCGCGACGCTGGCGATCCGGTGGAGGCCGCGCGCGCCTACGACGCGGCTGGCGCAGACGAGTTATGCTTTTTGGATATCACCGCCAGTCACGAGAACCGGGACACCATCCTGGACATTGTGCAACGCACCGCCGAGCAATGCTTCATGCCGCTGACCGTCGGCGGGGGCGTGCGCAAGGTCGAGGATGTCCGCCGGCTGTTGCAGGCCGGGGCGGACAAGGTCTCGATCAACACGGCGGCCGTGCGCGATCCGGACTTCGTGGCCCGCGCGGCTGATGTGTTCGGCGCGCAGTGCATCGTTGTCGCCATTGATGCCAAGGCCGTCGAGCACGGGGAGGATGGCACGCCAAAGCGGTGGGAGATTTTCACCCACGGCGGTCGTGAGCCGACCGGCATTGATGCGATCGCGTTCGCGCAAAAAGTGACAGCGCTCGGGGCGGGCGAGATTTTGCTCACGTCCATGGATCGGGACGGAACGCGTTCCGGATTTGACATTGCGCTGACCCGCTGCGTGAGCGACGCGGTGAGTGTGCCTGTTATTGCCAGTGGCGGTGTTGGGACGCTGGACCACCTCGTCGCCGGCGCGCGCGAAGGTGGCGCCGGCGCGGTGCTCGCGGCATCCATATTCCATTTTGGCGATCACACCATTGCTGAGGCCAAGGCCACCATGGCCGCTGCCGGCATCCCTGTCCGGCCGGTGTCCGCCAACGTTGGGCCGGCTGCGCATGGCCGGTCTGGAGCCGCTGCGCCTGACCCACTGCACGTCCTTGTGGATCTGGAACGCACGATCGCGGCCCGCGTTGGCGCTGATCCGTCCTCATCGTACACCGCCAAGCTGTTGGCCGCCGGACCGGCAAAATGCGCCAAAAAGGCTGGCGAGGAGGGCGTTGAGTTTGCGCTCGCCGTGGCGGGCGAGCCGGCTGAGGCTGTGCGCGCTGAAGCGGCGGACGTGCTCTATCACATGCTCGTTGCACTGTGCGCCCGTGGCGTGCCGTTCGAGGCTGTGTGCGAAGCGTTGCGCGCGCGCGTCGGCACGTCCGGATTGGTTGAAAAAGCAGCACGAGGCAATTGAACCGCCATGCTTTTGCCTGCGGACTACGGCCCCGATGCACCGGAATTCGATGTCATGTCGCCCCACCGACTGCAGCTGGACGTGTCACCCTACATCACCTTCTCGCGCAAGGCGTGGGCGGAGTTGCGCGCGGACACGCCGCTCTCCCTCGATGAGGAGGATCTGGACCGGTTGCGCGGCATCAACACCCGCCTCAACATGGATGAGGTGGTCGATATTTACCTCCCGCTGTCCCGGCTGCTGAACCTCTATGTCTCCGCGGCGCAGCACCTCCATAGCGCGACATCGCGGTTCCTCCACACGCAGCCCGGAACGAAAAACGGCGCCCCGAAGACGCCCTACATCATCGGGCTGGCAGGCAGCGTGGCGGTGGGCAAGAGCACAACCGCGCGCGTGCTGCAGGCGCTCTTGGCGCGCTGGCCGAACCATCCGCGCGTCGACATGCTCACCACGGATGGATTTCTGCTGCCGAACGCCGTGCTTGAGGAGCGCGGACTGATGGAGCGCAAGGGCTTTCCGGAGAGTTTTGATACGGCGCGGCTTCTGCAGTTTCTTGCAGATGTGAAGGCCGGCAAGCCGGACGTGAAGGCCCCGGTCTACTCCCACAACATCTACGACATCGTCGAAGGGCAGTTGACCATCGTTGATCGGCCGGACGTGTTGATCGTCGAGGGGCTCAACGTCCTCCAGCCCGCCGTGCTGCCGCGTGACGGGGAGGCGATCCCCTTCGTGTCCGACTACTTTGATTTCTCGGTCTACATCGATGCCGATGTGGACACGATCGGCCGCTGGTATCTGGAGCGCTTCATGCGCCTGCGTGATACCGCGTTCCGCAAGCCTGGTGCCTATTTCGCCCGGTTCGCGCAGATGCCGGAGGACGAGGCGCTGGCCCATGCTAGGGAGATCTGGCGAAAGATCAATCGAGTCAATCTGATGGAGAACATCCTGCCGACACGGCGCAGGGCGGATCTGATCTTAACGAAGGGCGCTGACCATCTCGTCCAGACGGTGCAACTCCGCCGCCTGTGAGAGGCGAGCGGATCAAAAAAATGGCGCCGCCCCTGCCCAGGCCGACGCCATTCTCCAACAACACGACTTGTTTGATGCGCGCGCGGTGGCGCGTGGATGGCCTCAACCGGAACCGCAGGCTCAGAGCTGGTTGGGGTTGAGGCCTTTTGTTTTCGTCTTCGATTGACGGCTTGGTGACCATTGACAGCTCGACCGCGCCACTATGACGTGGCCCGGCCGTGCCATCAGCCGCATTGCATTACGCGTCCTTCTGCGCGGCGCGAACCCACTGCTGCTGCGACTTCATCATCGAAAGCGCCATATCCATCATCATGGCCTGCTGGCGCAGGAATGCCGCAAACGGTGAGGAGCGCACGGCCGTCTCCAGGATGGACATCTGCCCTTCGACCATCCGCGTCACAGCCGTGTCGAGACCGGGCATTTGCATCCACGGCATCATGGCAAACGGTGCCATGGCGTTCATCGCCGCTTGCTGCGCTTCGTTTTGTTGCGGCATGTGCGCCCGGCCCATCGAAGCGGCCGCAGTCGCTGTCTCTTGCATGGCCGCTGTCAGCGTCGCCATGGACTGCTGGGTTGCGGCCTCTGTGGCCTCGACTGCCTTTTTGGAAGCGGTCACGGCCTTCGTGGCCTTCTTCTGCACGCGTGCAACCGCCTTCTTTGCCGGCGCGGAGACGTTGGCACTTGCTGGTGCGTCAGCCTCTGCGGTCTTGCGCTTGGCCGGCGCCTTTTTCGCGGCAGGCTTGGGTGACATGCGCACCGCATCGCCGGATGGCTTGGCCTTTTTCGCAGCGGCAGCCAGCGGCTTTGCGTTGGCCAGAAGCTCGTTCTCCAGCTCCGCAAACTTATCGCGCAGGCGACGGATGTGGGACGGGTTTGTGATCCCCAAATCCTTGATCACGGTCGTGCGCTTGGCATCCGGATCCGCCTTGATGCGCGCGGCCATCTGCTGGAGCGTCTTCGTGTCGTCAATACCGGAACCTTTTGGGCGGCCCCGGCCCGTTTTTTTCTCAGTCATCTCGACCCCCTGAATTCGTTCGACGCCGGCACTATGGAGTCGAATGGTTAACAAGTCTTAGGGAGAGAGCGAAAATGGCGCTAGTTTTCAGTGGTTTAGCGCCAACGCATTACACTCCGCGACCTTCTATCCCACAGTGTTGTGAAAATGACGCAAAAAACAAGCGTCTGGATCGCATTTCGGCGGAAAATACGAATCACTGCGCGCCAACGTCGCGGGTTGGGGCAGCGCACGATCGCAGGGCCGATGCAGGAGGCGGGTTATGAGGGAAGTAAATATGACGCTGGTATGACGTGGGCACTGCCGCACGCGCCGTCAGTCGCGTGCTGGAGGGGCAAGATGTAACAGGTTATGGATCGCCGTCCTCATCGGGGAGAGCGGCGATCAAGCGCTTGGGAGGGGAGGATCCTCCAACGGGCCATGGCCTCGCAGAGATCCGGAGGACGGCGTTCTCCGTCGCCAGTGTCGCTGCGTTAGCTCCCCTCAGACGGAGAGCCCGTGTTCGTCCGCCAGCGCGCGCAGCGGATGGATTGGGCGTGCGCCCAGGTTTCGGATAATCTCTCCGGCGCACAGGTTGCCGAGCCGAGCCGCCACTTCCAGGCTTGCGCCGCGCGTCAGGCCATGGAGAAAGCCGGCAGCAAACAGATCGCCAGCACCGGTCGTGTCGACGACGTCCACACTGCGCTCTGTCGGGACCTCAATGCGTGTTTGTCCGCGCTCCATCACCACGCATCCCTTCTCGCTGCGCGTCACGGCAAGGACATCGACCATTCCGGCCACCTGCGCCAGCGCGCTCTCGATATCATCCACCTGAGCGAGGGAAAGGATCTCCGCCTCATTGGCGAACAGGATATCAACGCTGTTGGGGATGAAGGATGAGAAAGCATCCCGGTGTCGGTCCACGCAAAACGCGTCCGAAAGCGTCAAAGCCACCTTGCGACCGGCGTCACGGGCAATGTCGGCCGCACGGTGGAAGGCGTCCATGGCCAGCGGCTCGTCGTAGAGATAACCCTCCAGGTAGAGGGCCGACGCGCCGGCGATGGTCTCCTCCTTGATGTCGGTGGATGAGAACTGCGGGGAAATCCCGAGGTGGGTCAGCATCGTGCGCTCGCCATCGGGGCTGACGAACACGAGGCAGCGCGCAGTGGGGTCTCCGCCCTCCATCGCCTCTGTCTCGAACGTGACGCCTGCGGCACGGATGTCGTGGCGGAAAATCTCTCCAAACGGGTCGGCCGCGATGCGACCGAAAAATGCCGCCCGGCCGCCGAGCGACGCAATGCCGACGACGGTGTTGGCCGCAGAGCCACCGGAAATCTCCCGCGCTGGTCCCATGCGGTCGTAGGCCCGCGCTACGTCGTCTCCGCCAATCAGCGCCATGTGCCCCTTGTTGAGACCCAGTTCGACAAGCTGATCGTCCGTCGTGCTGGCGATGACGTCCACGATTGCGTTGCCGACAGCAGCCACGTCAAAATGGGTGTCGCTCATGGTGTGCTCCTGTCGGATGGCGCTGTCAGCGAATGACATTTTGGTACGGTCACCGCGCGTGCGTGCCATTATCCACCGCAGTGCACAATCGTCGATCGGATCATGGCGCGCCGGTTTTCGCATCGCCCGCGGCTTGTGTGATGGAGGACTTTGCTCGGGCCGCCTCAGACGGCGGCGGCGTCTTGTCCTTGAATGCGCAAAGATCGGCCACGGTGCATTCAAAGCACTTCGGCTTGCGCGCTTGGCAGACGTAGCGACCGTGCAGGATCAGCCAGTGGTGACAGTCGAGTTTGAACGCATCCGGCACGAGACGCTCTAGATTGAGTTCCACCGCCACGACGTCGTCGCCCGGGGCGAGCCCTGTGCGGTTGGAGACCCGGAAAATGTGCGTGTCGACCGCGATGGTGGGCTGCCCAAAGGCCGTGTTGAGGACCACGTTGGCGGTTTTTCGTCCCACGCCCGGCAGCTTCTCCAGCGCCTCGCGCTCTTGCGGCACGGCGCCGTTGTGCTCGTCGATCAAGGCGCGACACAGTGCGATGACGTTCTTGGCCTTGTTGCGATAAAGGCCGATGGTCTTGATGTGCTCGCGGACCGTTTCCTCTCCCAATGCAAGCATGGCGCTGGGCGTGTCGGCGGTGGCGAACAGCGCCTTCGTGGCCTTGTTGACGCCGACATCCGTTGCCTGCGCCGAAAGAACAACGGCAACGAGAAGCGTGAACGGGTTGGTATAGGCCAGCTCGGTTTCGGGTCGCGGGTTGGCGGCGGACAGACGCTCAAAGAAGGCGATGCGCTGCTCGGGCTTCAGCCGCGACGGCCTGTTGCGTCGTTTGCGCCGGCTGCCCGCAGCCTTGTCTTGTGCTGTCTTAGGTGGTGTCATTTTCGCTTTCGCAGGTGCAAGGGCCTTTACATGACGTTCATTGCTGATGGCGAGACACAAGCGGTGGCGCATCGGGATCCACAATTTGAGCAGGACGTGGCATACCGCGCGCTGCTTCGCCCGCACCGTTCGCTGACAGGTCCAGCGTTCAACATCCTCATCATCGCCTTCGCCATTGTGAGCGTCGTTGTTGGCGGCTTTTTCCTGATGTTGGGCGCGTGGCCGGTCACGGGCTATTTCGGCATCGATCTGCTGGCACTGTACCTGGCGTTCCGATGGAACTATCGCGCCGCCCGCCAGTGCGAACACATTACGGTGGAGCGAGCGGCGCTGTCGCTGCAGAGGGTGCTTCCTTCGGGTGAGCGGCAGTGCTGGCAGTTCAATCCCTACTGGGCGCAGGTTGAGTGCGCGAAGGTGGGACGGGACCGGTCGGAATTGCGGCTCATATCCCACGGCAAGCGCGTTGTCTTTGGGGCGTTCCTGCCTGAACATGAGAAGCGTGCGCTGGCGGAGCGGCTGCAACGGGTGCTGCAACAGGTCAGGGGTGCGGGATCAGATCCATTGATCCTGGCGGAGCCGGGTCGTGGCGCGTCGGTCCCCACGATCAGCGCACGTCGCGCCATAGATGCGGCTGGTCAGCCTGACCCTACTCCGGCAGGATTTTGAACGCGATCAGTCGTGTCCGCTTTCGGGTGTCAGCCTAAGGCCATTGCGAATACCTCTTCCCTGGGCGGCCAAGAGCCGTGATCGCAATCCAGGGAGGGTGGAATGCTGCGCACCACAACACGGGTATCCACGCTTCACTCGAATTATCCACCAGCCGATCGTGGGGTAGACGCAGTGATCTCGGGTGGCGCGCGGGGCCGACTGCCACTGCCGTTATGCAATCGAGATGATGCGCCAATGTCCTTATACGCGGAAACACCTGGCCGGGACGTTGGCTCGACGGATCAATCCATTGGCACTTCGGATGCTTACCGCCAGATCCGCACTGCCATCGCCTTTCTTTCAGATCATTGGACCGACCAGCCGGACCTCTCCGCCTTGAGTGAGGCGATGGGCTGCTCTCCGGCCCATTGCCAGCGCCTTTTTAAAAGTTGGTGTGGCGTCAGCCCGAAGGAATTCGTCCAGGCCATCACGATCGATCACGCCAAGCGGCTTTTGCAGGGCTCGGCGAGTGTTCTGGATGCTGCGCTGGAGGTGGGCCTGTCCGGCCCTTCGCGTCTGCATGATTTGTTCGTCGATCATGAGGCGATGTCACCGGGTGATTACAAGAAACGCGGCGAAGGGTTGACCATTGGCTTTGGTTACGCCGAAAGCCCCTTTGGTGAGGCCCTGATCATGCAGACGGAACGCGGCATCTGCGGCATCGCATTTGCCGACGAGCCGGCCAACACCGGCGATCCGATGCCGGGTGAGCGTGATCGCGCACAGACGTTCCACGACATGGCCCGGCGCTGGCCGCGCGCGACCTATGTGCAGGATCAGAACGGTGCACATAGGGCTGCGACAGCGATTTTTGGTCGGATGGGGCACCAATCAGAGCCGGCCAACCGTGAAGCGGGTTCGGGCCATTCGGCCGCAGCACCGATGCGCCTGGTGCTGATCGGCACTGACTTTGAAGTTCGCGTATGGGAGACGCTTCTCAAAATTCCAGGTGGGCAATTCGTTTCCTATAGCGATATTGCGCGCCATCTCGGTCAACCGAATGCCTCAAGAGCTGTGGGACGGGCCGTCGGCCGAAACCCCATTTCGTTTGTTGTGCCCTGCCATCGTGTCCTTCGACAGGACGGCGGGCTCGGCGGATACCATTGGGGATTGACCCGAAAGAAGGCCATCATCGGCTGGGAGGCAGCCAACTTTGAGCGCCATGATGAGATTGGCGAAATTCGCCCATTGGGCATAAACAAATGAATTGAGGATAAGGTTTTCTGGTTCTCGCATTCCGGGTGGACACCACTCCCCCGTAATGGGCGCGAGAACCAGTGACGGGATGGCCCTCCCATCGTCCGGCCCATCGATCGGCAACGAAACGCACGTATCAAGAACCGCACGCATCGAAAAGAAAGCCTGCCGTCACTTTCTGGGGAGAATTGTTTTTCCACGGTGAAAACGAGGATGGGCAAACAGTGGTGTGGAAAAATCGCTTCCAACCATTGCCGCTCGCATTCTGCTTCGAGGGGTTGCCCGCCTGTGATGGATCAGGCCTGCTTTGACAGGACTTCTTTCTCGCGCACCTGCATGTCGGCGTCGAAACGATAGATCATCGGCTCACCCGTGGCGAGATTGAGCTTCAGCACCTCATCGCGCTCCAGGTTCTCAAGCACCATGACCAGCGCCCGCAGTGAGTTGCCGTGGGCCGCGACGATGACACAGTCGCCCGCCGCAACACGCGGTTTGATGTGGTTCTCGTAGTAGGGCAGCACGCGGTCCGCCGTCATTTTCAGGCTCTCACCGCCCGGCGGAGGTATGTCGTAGGACCGCCGCCACACGTGGACCTGCTCATCGCCAAAGCGTTCGCGGGCCTCGTCCTTATTCATGCCGACGAGATCGCCGTAGTCGCGTTCGTTGAGCGCCGTCTCCCGCGTGGGCTCCAGCGCGCTTTGGCCCAGTTCAGCGAGAATGAGCGCCAGCGTGTTCTGTGCCCGTTGCAGCTCGCTTGTGAAGGCCGCGTCGAAGACCAGACCAGCCTTCTGGAGCGCCTTGCCTGCTGCCGTCGCCTCCTCCTTGCCGATGTCCGTCAGCGCGACGTCCTTCCAGCCGGTGAAAAGGTTGCGTGCGTTCCACTCGCTCTGTCCGTGGCGCACCAGCACAAGCGTTCCGGTCATGGCTGCCCCCGATCTCCCGATCACTGTTGTGACGGGCGGCGCCCGCGCACCCGCCCTTGAAAGTGGGATTAGGTCGCAGCCGGTGTGTCGGACAACCCCAATACATCAACCATGTTAAACAGTCCCGGCTTGCGGCCGCGCGCCCACAGTGCCGCTGCAACAGCACCCTGGGCAAAGATCGAGCGGTCCTCCGCCTTGTGGGTCAACTCGATCCGCTCGCCGGCGCCGGCGAAAATGACCGTGTGCTCGCCCACAACCGAACCGCCCCGCAGTGTCGCAAAGCCAATGTCGCCCGTGGTGCGCGGCCCGGTGTGGCCATCGCGCGTGCGTACGCTGTGGTCGTTGAGGTCAATGTTGCGTCCGCGGGCCGCCGCTTCGCCCAGCATAAGCGCTGTGCCTGATGGGGCGTCGACCTTGTGACGGTGGTGCATTTCGACGATTTCGATATCGAAGCCGTCCGGCAGTGCCGCCGCGGCCCGCTCGCTCAGTACCGTCAGAAGATTGACGCCGAGGCTCATATTGCCGGCCTTGACGACGGTGGCATGGCGCGCGGCTGCCGCGATGGCCCGCTCCTCAGCCGCGTCGAAGCCGGTGGTGCCAATGACATGGACGATCCGCGCCTGAGCAGCCAGTTCCGCCACTGCACACGTGGAAGCGGGCGTTGAAAAGTCAATCACGCCATCGAGCTCGAGCATCGCGTCGAGCGGGTCGGCCAGCACGGGCACGCCGAGTGTGCCGCAGCCTGCAATGGTGCCAGCGTCCTGACCAAGAGCGGTGCTGCCAGGGGCATCGATTGCCGCGCCGACGGTGCATGCCTCATGGGCCGTCACGGCAGCGATGAGGGCGCGTCCCATCCGTCCGGACGCACCGACGATGCCAAGCCGCATGGGGTTTGCAGTACCGCCAGTTGAACTCAGGTCAGGACCGGCCATGGTCGGGTCTTTCAATTGGATGGTGCGCGGCGCACAAGCACGCCGCCGCAGCGCTGGACCATGCCGCCTGCGATGGGTCCATGCAACACACCGGCTGATATTGCCGCCCGGTCGTTCACTTAACCCACGGAATTTGCTGTGATTGTTGCACACTGAGCGGCACAACGACACGATCGTCAACGTTTCGAGTACAAGTGGCCGCGATGAGTGATGGCGACCTCCACAATGAGGGGCTTAGCGATGATCCGCCTCGGGTGGCATCGCCCGCGCCGAAAAATGCGACGGGCAGCCACACGGCCGATCGCCTGAGGCGAACCGAAGGCGGAGTGGGTCACGCTCGCACTGGCGCGCCGCCCACGAACGGCACCCATCGCGATCTGCAACGGGCTTCGGTGCGCCCAGGCATCGCCACTGATCCTGCAAGTGGTGGGCATATCAACGGCGCCGCCAATGTGCACCGCCCTGCGCGGGACGATGAGGTGTTCCAAACCGCACCGGGTTGCACTGCGCCGCCGATGTCCATGGACGGATCCGGTGATCCCGATGTCCTGTCTGCAGTCGTTACGATCGAACGGCTCAGTCATCTGATGCGGTCCGCTGAGCATGCCAGCGGCCTGAAGCCCGTCCATTGGGATGTTCTACGTTACCTCGCGCGCTGCAATCGCTTCTCGAATGCGCCCTCGGCCGTGGCGAGGTACCTCGGCACGAGCAAGGGGACGATCTCACAGACCATCAATGTGCTGTGCGCGCGTGGCTTAGTGGAAAAGACCGCCCGCAATGGCGAGCGTCGGTCGGTGGCACTTTATCTGACGCGCGAAGGTTGGGAGATCCTCGGCGATGATCCCTGGCAGCGGCTCTTGGACAACCGGCCCGGCTGGCGCGATGTTCTGCGTGGGCCGCTGGGCGAGGTGCTGGCCGGGCTGCTGGATGAGGCGCTGCGGGAGCGGGCGCGCGCAACGTTCGGCACGTGCGCCAGCTGCGTCCATTTCGATGCCAGCGAACAGGGCAGCGCGCTTGTGGAAGGTGTGAGCGAGGCCGCAACCTGCGATGACCAGCGACCAATGGCTGGGCGTTGTTCGCGGTTTCGGACGCCGGTCAGCGGCAGCGATGCGTCACGCATGTGCTGTGCGCACTCGTCGCTGGGCGCCCGTGGCGAGCGCTGAGCGCCGGTGAGGGGGTGCTGGAGCGCAAAAATCAGGCCGCCGTTCTGTTCCAAGTCTCTTATGGTCGTCGGCCGTGCCGGGAACGGCGGGGCAAAGGCTCATTCGCCCTGATCGGGCAGGACGTTCAGCCCTAGCTTCTCTCGTCGAAATTCAGACCCTGCCCGCCTCACGTTTCAACGGCACAACGGCACTGGGCTGAGCGGGTGCGGTCGCTCCAACGCCGGCCAAGCGTCACGTGCTCGCCGACCTGCAACACCCGCTTGGCGTTGCCCGCATAATCGCGCTGGGCGAAGATCGTCAGGCTGCAGCCTGATGAAACCAGCGCCGATGAGGCGCGGTCCGCCCAGCGTGAGCCGATCCAGCGCAATGCCGTGTTCGGAGCGAGCGAGATCTTGTCGCCCTTGAGGTCCTGATGCTCAAACAGCACGCACTGCTGCACGTTGCTCAGTGTCGTGGCGACCTCCACGGCTTCGGGCTCTGCGGTCGCCAGTCGAGCGCTCTCGGCGTTGCTCCCTTGGCTGGCCACCGTCATCGCATCATCGTCGGCGAGCGACGCATCGCGTTCAACGCGCCCGTTGGACAGGTCGTCCTCTGCCGCGCACTTGCACAGCGCTGACGACGCACGATCGGCAAATGCCCGGTCAATCTCAGTGTCGTCGGCCTGGAACATGGCCTTGAAGCCGGAGCGATTTCGATTGAAGTCCCGGTTCTCGTACAGCTCAAGCTGGCAGTTTGGCGCCACGCGGACAGACGAGACGGCATCGTTCACGGCGCCTCCGATGTAGCTGTAGGCGGCATCGCTCTCAATGATCAGGCTCTCGCCGGTGAAATCGCGCCCAGAATAGATGCCGCATGAGCGCTCCGGCAGCGGGGCGGGAAGCGCTGCGAGGCGCGCACTCGAAGCGTCATCCTCGTCATCGTCCACCATGCGATCGTTGGCCGAGGCGGTGGCGCGATCGTCAATGCTCTCAACGCGCTCCTCGGCAGCGCCAGAGCTCGGGCGTTGTTGCGTCGCCTGGGTCTCGCACGCACACAACGCTGAGACCGCATTGGCCGGCCAGAACGCTGCGACCGATGCCCGGTCAGAGCGCACGCGCAGTTCGTCACCCTGGCCGCTGCGCAACGTCACGGAGCAGCCCTGCGAAACGGCGATGGAGCTCATGCCCGCCGCGATGGCCTGGATGCGCGTGCTGGCGCCGGGCCCGCGGAGTTCCTGGAAGTCCCCGTCGAACATCGCCAGCGCCGTGCCGGTCATGTTCGCTCCAGTGTAGATCGTGCAGGCCGCCTCGGAGATATCAGCCAGGTCGTCCGCCCCGGCCGGCTGCCGCTCCTCATCGGCATCGCGCGGCAAGGGCTGTGGCATCCGTCGTGCCTCGCGTTGTGCAGGTTCACTGCGCGGCTCCCGCGGCAGCACGTCGAGGGTTTCTGCCGGCGCTGCGCGTTCGGCGGCATCCGCAGCGTTGCGCTGGGGGCGGGCATCTTCGCGCGCTTGCGCCGAGCAAAGGCACTGGGCTGAGCCGATCCGGTTGTCGAGTGCCACGCCCAGCGAATTGTAGAGGCCGGCCGCAAAGTCCGTCGAACGGCCACGCAGCTGCGTTTCATCGAACACGCGCATCACGCATCCCGACGGCACTGACAGTGAAGAGATGTCGCGCGTCAGTGGCTCGGGTATGCGGCTGCGCTGGCGGTCGCGACCAATGGGGAGGGACGCGCCCTGCAGGCGTCGGCCGGTGTAGAGCATGCACTGTGTCAGTGCGGGGTCTTCAGCCTCGTCCGTGCGCTGGGCCACCTGGGTCTCGTCATCCACTGAAGGGCGGCGTGTGGTGCGCGGCGTGTCGTCGATCAGAGCGCCGGCGCGGTCCTCAGTTTCCCGCGGGAGCGCCGCCACAACGGGGCGCTCATCATCGATGTCACGCACGCTCGCGCCCTGCCGCGGCGTGATGCGGGCGGGCGAAATGGCCTGCTCGTTCGCGCACTGGCATTCGGCTGAGCTGATCGTGTTGTTCCAGGCCACCGGGAGTTGCGACGCATTGACGACGAACGTCCGAACGCCGCCGGTCAAGCGCTCCTCAAGGTGCGCAACCAGCTCACACTGGTCCGTCAGCCGTAGCGACGAGGCTCGATCGTTCCAACCGGGGCCGAACCGCGACACGGTCTGGCCGGCGGCGATGGCGTATGCCTGGCCTTGATACTGCGCGTCATCGTAAAGAATGCACTCGGCCAGAGCGGGCGTCGCAGAGGCCGCAAACGCGAACGCCAGTACGCTGCGCGCGATCCAGGCGAGGTGGCGGCGCCCGTGTGAGGGCTTGGCAGAATTCGGCCCGGCGCTGAGCCGCGGCTGCCGATCCTGAAAAATTCGTGGCATGTCAAATGCTCCAACGGCGCGGTAGGGAGATATACATCCGTTAGCCGCCTCGTTCAGGAGCGTCCATCCCGTTCTGCCCGAAGAGTTACGCCAGCGCGGCACATTCCACGGCCGCAGTCACGCCAAGCCACGCAGGCTGTGCGGGCAAAGCCTCGCCGCCTCTGGTCTGGCGAACGTCGCCAGCAAAACCGTGGAACCGCTATTGGCCTCCGCCAAAACTGCGCAGGAAGGAATCTAGACCGGTGCTCTTTTTAAGAGCGTCCAGTCCTTCCTTGATCGCCTTGTTGTCACCGCCGGTCACCTTGCGCGTCAGATCCTCAATCTGTCGTACGGCCGTCTCGGGATCCTTGAAAAGCTCCGAACTGTCCAAGCCGATGCTCGGATCGGACAACGGCCCGCGGATCCGAACGGGTAGTCCGGCGCCTTGCGCCTCGTTCTGCCGCCCCTGGCCGACCAGCGTGTCGACGAGTTCCGGTCGCGCCAGATAGTCGATGCGCTTTTCGGGCAACCGCACTTCGCCCTCTCCGGTGACCGCCAACAGCGGACTGACCATCTCCAGATCATCGTTGCGGATGATGCCACGGTTGATCACGACGCTTCCGCTCAGCGCGGTGAAGTCGGTTGCCTCGTCCGCGCCGCCATCAAGGCCCGTGAACTGGAAGTTGGATGCGTTGCGCAACACCTTGGCGATGTTGATGCCGATCACCTGACCGTCCGCAAAGGAGAAGCGGCCAGTCCCGTCCAACGCGCCCACAAGGTCCTTGACGCTGCGGCCCTTGCTGGTGATGCGCAACGCACCGTCTGCCGTTCCGCTCAGCCGGTCGAACTGGGCCAGATCGTTGAGGAAAGGGCGCGCCGTCAGGCCGTTGAGCGCCAGATCCGCTGTCACGGTGAGGCGGCGTCCCGTCCCGTCGGCCGTGATGATGCCGCGCGCTTCGCCATTGTAGAGGGCCGCGCGCTCAAGATTGATCGTTGCGATGCCGCCGCGCACTTCGGGTAAGACCACCACGGGTCCGAGCGTCAGACCACTGACCGTGAGACGATCAAGGCGGAGATCGAGACTGACGTCAGCGGCTCGCAGTGCCGATGCATCGATGGGCGTGTCGTCCCAGGGCGCGTCACGCCCATCGCGGTTGTTATTGTCACCGTTGCGCGCCCTCGATCTGTCGTCATCGTCGCTGCGCGGGCGTCCGCCATTGCCAGCGTCTGCGCGCGCGCTCGATGCGTCCGGGCTGCCTGCGCCACCGAGCGTGTCCAGCCGTCGCTGAAGCTCATCGACGTTCAGCTCGGGAGACGACAGCCTGCCACGCACTGAGGGCAAGCCGCGGCTGGCATCGATCTGCAGGTCACCGCTCAGGGTCGTGCCCAGGGCGGCCATCTGCAGGTCCGGCATGGAGATACGATTGCCGTCGCGCAACGCAATCGTTCCATTCAGTGCCAGGCGATCAAGGTCGGCACGCAGCGCCTGGCCGGTCAGCCAGTCGACCGTGCGGCCCATGTCCGGGCTCTCAGCGGAAAGGCGCCCTTCCAGCGAGACGAGCCGGTCGAGGGTCACTTCGCCCTCGTAAGCGAGGCGCATGAGCGCGGCATCCACCTCGAAGGCGACGGGCGTCGGGTCGGCGTCGAGCAATCCCACCAGCGAGCGCACCTGCGCCGACACCGGCACCTTCTGGCCGTTCCAGATCGCCTCACCCGTCATGAGCAGTGGGGCATCCCGAGTGGCCATTGAAACGAGGACGTTGAGCTCATCAATGTTGATACGCTGGCCGGGCTGGCGGTTGTCGTAGCGCACCGTGCCGTTGGCGATCACAACGTTTTGGAGTGTCAGTCCGGACAGCGATGAGAGCGGATTATCGATCCCATCGGCGGACGCCTCGTTGGCCGCTATGGCCGTAGCGTCGTCAGACCGGCGTGACGCAGCGGGAGCATCAACGGCGTCGGCTTCGGTCCGATTGCGCGCAAAGTCACGCAGCACAGGGTTCTCAAAGTCGGCATCGTCCGTGCGCGCGTCCCGGCCAGGATGCGATGTGTCGAAATCGAAGTTGCTGGCCCCGTTTTCGTCCACGGTGAGATTGATCACCGGATCGACAAGGCGGAAGGTGTCGATCTCCAGTTCACGCGACAGCAGCGGCACCACCGGCATGGCCACCTCGATTTCGCGGGCGGTCAGCATCGGCGCATTGTCGTCGCCCGCCGGCCCGGACAGGCTGACACCCGACACCGAAACGCCGAGCGACGGGTAGAAGGACAGCGAGGCGCCGCCGTCGATTTTCAGCTCGCGCCCCGTTTGTGCCCGCACCTGCTGCTTGAGTTGTTCAACGGCCCAGTCCGTCGGGACAAACAGCGTGATCAGCGCGATACCAATGGCGACGATCGCGAAAAGTCCGCCGATGGTGTAGAGAACGAAGCGCATGGGTTGTGTCCCCGATAGGTGGGCCGCGCCTGGGCGAACCTCTGCCATCCTGCTGATCCGCGTCGGCCGAGCCAGGTGCTCGCAAGGCCGGCACCGACAAAACAAACTTTAGCCATTGCGGTCTAAGCGATGTGTCGCGCGCATGCGAGGTCCGGGTCGGTTTTCCTCAGGCTGGTGACCAAGGCGTGGCCGGAAAGTGACCGGTGCCCCTGGCAGCCTTCGCGCGCCACGCAGCCGTCAACACGCGTCATCCCTCATCGCCGTCGGCGCCGCCTTCGCGGTCGCCATCGCCATCCTCGATGGCATCGGCATCCAGATCCGGGTCACCGCTGAAATCGAGCCCATCATCGCGGTCGCGTACGATCACGGCAGCTGCCAGATGCAATGAGCCATAGACGAGGCAACGCACGGGTTCTCCATCCGCAATGGCAGCGCTCAATTGCAGGGCGTGGCCGATGTCGATGGCTGCGCGCACGTCGGCGAATGCCCCGTCGATGGTGCCGGCGATATCGTCTGACGTCCAGCAGTCGGTCGTGGCTTCGGCCAAAGCGGCGTCGGGGATTGGTGCGGCGATCACCACCTCGGCCAGCCCCTGGAACGGTCCAAGCAGATCGGCCGGCTCCTTTGATGTGAGCGCGCCGACGATCAGATGAAGGGGTTTGGGATCGCGGTCATTCAACTCCGCCATCTCGCGCGCCAATGCTTCGGCGGCCGGACCATTGTGGCCGCCATCGACCCACATGTCTGTGCCGCGCGGGAAAAAGGCGAGCACGCCTGAGCGCTGCTCTGAGGATATGCGTTGCAGGCGCCCGGGGTGGGTCACGTCCCGCAAACCGCTGGCAATGGTGACGGGGTCCGCCGCGTCCAGCAGGCGCGCAGCCATGATGGCCATTCCGGCGTTGTCAATCTGATGGCGACCTGCAAGTGCCGGGCGAGGCAGATCGAGAAACACGTTGTCGGCCTGGAACACCACGCGCCCGTGCTCCTCGTGCACGCTCCAGTTCGTGTTCTGGCTAAGCAGGTGCGTGCCCGCCACGGCGGCGTTGCGTGCCAGCACTGGCCCAACCTCCTCTGGCTGGCGGCCGACGATGCAGGGCGCGCCCCGCTTGATGATGCCGGCTTTGGCTTCAGCGATCGCCGTGACGTCGTCGCCCAGGAAGGCTGTGTGGTCGAGGCCGATGGGCGTGATGATCGTGACCGCGGGCGCGTCGACCACGTTCGTGCAGTCATCCCGCCCGCCCAGACCGCATTCAATGATGGCGACATCGTCAGCGCCATGCAGCTCAGCAATCGCTGCGAACGCGATTGCGGTCTCGGCCTCGAACGGTGTCGGCTGCAGGCGCTGGGCGGCCTCGGCAACCACACGGGCCGCATAGGCCAGTGCCTCCTCGGCGTCGGCCTCGTGCGGCAGCGGGCCGACCATGGCCCCGGTGCGATAGCCATCCAGATCGATGCTGCTCAGGGGTCCGAACAGTGCGGGCGATGAGAACACGCTGACACGCGGCGCGTCGTTGCCGGCCCGAAGGATCGCGGCAAGGAGCGCAGCGGTTGAGCCCTTTCCATTGGTGCCGGCAATGTGCACGACCCGGCCCAGACGGCGTTCGGGATGGCCGATGGCCGCAAGGAGCGATCGGACGGTGTCCAGGCCTGGCGCAATACCCTGTCGACAGTGGCGTTTGACGTCCTGCCAGGCAGCGGCCGCATCAAAGACGTAGGGCCTGCGCCTGTCATCCGCCATGGCGCGCCCTCCGCGGTGTGGCGAAGCACGCTGCCATGGTGAGCGCCTGTTGCGGGCAGTTGTGTCGACTCGGGGCGGTCATCTCGATTTTGCCGGGCCCGTTGCTTTCGCTTTTGTCTTATCGGCCGAGGTCGGCGTCACGGCTTGCGGCGCGTCGCTTGCCTCACCGGTTTTGCCCTGTTCGGCGTCGTCGGCTGCGCCGTTGTTGGCGGTCCCACTGTGCTTAGGTCCGGTGAGCCCTGCACTGTTTGTCTCGGCAGGTTTTCCAGTTCCGTTTTTGGTGTGGCTGCGGCCTGCCTTGGAA
>CAZGNQ010000032.1:0-17240 GCA_964527285.1 uncultured Hyphomicrobiales bacterium
CTGCCAATCTCGAAACCAAACGTCAGATGCCAAAGCTACACTCGAAACAATAAGTTGCTCGTGTTCCTGATGGTTCTGACATTTGCTCACGCGCGTCATGCCGAGGGAAGGCAAATGTCAGAACCGGAACACGAGTGTCCGGAAAGCACCAGGATCCGGGGCACCGATCCTAGCCGGGGCGTTTGGACCCGGCGGGTCTGCCGCGACGCCGCAGCGTTAATCACGCCCGGGGTGGAACATAAATGTTGACGGCCTCGCGCACGGCCGCGTCCACCTGCGGCGAAAGAAGTGGACCTTCGTGGCGTTCCAGCAGCTCATTCTTGCGGGCGATCGCGCGGGCCATCAGCGCAGGGCGGCCGTTTTCCTCCCACTCCTTGGGGCTGGAGCGGTCAGCCACGCATGGGTACACGTACTCGGTTTGCATGAGCCCAAGCGTCTGGTCGTGGCCCAGGTAGTGGCCGGGCCCGTCCAGGCAGACGGATTTCATGGCCTCGATGCTGACGTTGTCCTCCGTCACCTCAACACCGCGCACGCAACGCAGGATCTGGCCCAACATGTCGTCGCCCAGAACCAGCGATTCCAGGCAGAACCCCAGAAGCGAGGCGTGCATGCCAACGCTCTCATAGACCATGTTGAGCCCGGCAAGGCCCACCATGGTGTTGGACGTCGCCTGCTCCCAACCCGCCTGCATGTCCGGCAGTTTCGCGTCTGCGATGCCGGCGGCGGCACCACCCGGCAGACCATAGAACTGGTGCATCTGCGCACACGCCGCTGAAAGCAGTGCCTGCTCGCCAGAGCCACCCGACATGGCGCCGGTGCGCAGGTCTGACACGAATGGCCATGTGCCGAAGACCGCCGGGTGGCCGGGCCGGATTGCGTTCACGTAGACCACACCCGCCAGACACTCCGCGACAGCCTGAACAACTGCGGTTGCAAGCGGCGCCGGAGCGGTCGCACCCGCCTGGCCGGCAGACAAAAGCAGCACCGGCATGCCGGCCCGCACGCACGTCTCCATCACCTCGCAGCTTTCTTCTGCAAACTTCATGGGTGGCACCACGAAGCAGTTGGAGTTGGAGATGAAAGGCCGTTCGCGCCACGCAGCCTCCGATCCGGCCAGCAGATGGATCATCTCGAAGATGCGATCCATGTAGCTCGGCTCGCAAAAGCTGGTGCCCACGTGCTTCGTGGTTCCGGCGCAGCAGGCGTAGATGGTGTTCGCGTCGAGTTCGAAGTTGTCAGTGATGTCGCGCGCCACCATGGCCCGCTGGAAGAAGTGCACGTTGTCGAGCCCATGCGTGATGCGGGCTGCGTCATAGAGATCGGCGAGTGTGCTTTCGCGGTAGCTGCCGTTCTCCACATCGACGACGTGCACAGCGGCGCCGGCCGTGCCGAAATGCACCCGCGCGCCCATCAGGTGGAGGTCGTGTTGAGGTTCGCGGCCGTGGAGCGTGATCCCGCGCGCGGCCTTGGAAAGCATGTCCTCCACAAGCGCGCGCGGGAAGCGGATGCGCCCGTCTTCGCCCTCGACGGCGCCGGCGCCGGTCAGGATCTCCCGCCCGCTGGCCGGGGCCTGGGAGAGCCCGATCACCTCAAGTGCGTCCAGCGCGGCGGCGTGGATGCGCGCGACATCTTCGTCGCGCAAGGGCTTGTACCGCCCGCCCTCCAGGCCCGAGCGTACGGGGCGCAAGTCATCGGCGAGTGGAGCGGCTCGGACGGCGATCCGGCTTTTACGTCCGCCTGCGCGGCGCGCGGATTTGACGGGGGCGTCGGTCATGTCGGGGTGATCCAGTGGCCCGAAAGATCGGGAGCGTTGAACGGGGACGATATGCCATTGATAGACGTGTCAGTCATCGGTGCGCATGCCGGCCAATGCGGACTGCAGTCGCCCTCCAGGGCTTAGGGCCCCCTGACAGGGCCTCCCTGTCAGGTGCGCATGTGATCAGGCACGCATACGGTCGGACTTGGGATCATAAAGCGGCTTGAGAGAAGCCTTGGCGGCGACGCGCGTTCCGGCGATCTCAATCTCGTAGCGGGAGGATAACACCTCACCCGGCGTCTCCCCGTGGCACGGCACATAGCCGAGACCGACCGCGCCCCCCAGATGGTGCCCATAATTGCCTGAGGTGAGAAAGGAAACGATCTCACCGTCCCGGACGATCGGCTCGTTGTGGAACAGCAGCGGTTCGGCGTCATCCAGAAGGAACTGTACGAGGCGGCGATCGAGCCCGGCCTCGCGTTTTTCTTCCACCGCGCGCCGCCCGACAAACTCGCCCTTATCCGTCTTAACGGCAAACCCGAGCCCGGCCTCCAGCACATGGTCCTCGTCCGTGATGTCATGGCCGAAATGCCGGAACGCCTTTTCCAACCGGCAGGCATCCAGCGTGTGGATGCCACACAACTGCAGCCCGCTTTCTGGATGAAGCGCCTGCGCTGCCTCCTCGATCGCTTCGAAAACGTGGGCCGCCTGGTCGCTGGGGACATAAATCTCCCACCCAAGTTCGCCCACGTAGGAGACGCGATGGGCGCGCGCAATGCCGAGCCCGATCTCGATTTCGCGCGCAGTGCCGAAAGCGAATGCGTTGTTGGAAAGGTCGTCAGGGGTCACACGTGACAGCAGCGTGCGTGCCTGCGGCCCCATCACGCACAGCACAGCTTCCCCGGCCGTCACATCAGTGATGACGACAAACGCGTCGTCGTTGTTGTGACGGTGCAGCCATGCCAGATCGCGGCGCAAGGTGAAGCCTGGCACGACCAACAGGAACGCGGTCTCAGACAGCCGGGTGACCGTCAGATCGGACTCGATTCCCCCACGCGCGTTGAGCATCTGGGTATAGACGAGGCGGCCAACGGGAACATCCATCTGGTTGGCGCAGACCCGCTGCAGGAAGGCGAGCGCATCACGTCCCTCCACGCGGATCTTGCCGAACGACGACATGTCAAACAGCCCGACCCGCTCGCGCACCGCTGCGTGCTCGCGGCCTGCGTTCTCAAACCAGTTCTGCCGCTTCCATGAGTAGCGGTATGTTCTCTCCTGGTTGGGGGAGGCAAACCAGTTTGGCCGCTCAAACCCTGCCACCTCGCCAAACACGGCACCGCGCTCGCGCAGATGCTCATGCAGAGGAGAACGGCGCACACCGCGGGCGGTCTCCATCTGGCGGTACGGGAAATGGTCCGCATAGAGCAGGCCAAGCGTCTCGCTCACCCGCTCGCGCAAGTACGTCCTGTTGCGCTGGAAGGGCATGGCGCGGCGGATATCCACGTCCCAAAGGTCGAACGGCGGCTCGCCATCATGCATCCACTGGGCCAGCGCATAGCCAGCGCCGCCCGACGAAACGATGCCGATGGAGTTGTATCCGGCAGCGACCCAGTACCCGCCGACTTCAGGCGCCGCGCCCAGGTAGTATTTATCGTCCGGCGTGAAACTCTCCGGCCCGTTAAAGAACGTATGGATGCCGGCATCGGCCAGCAACGGCATGCGCGCGACCGCCTGCTCCAGGATCGGCTCGAAGTGATCGTAATCTTCCGGCAACTGGTCGAAGCAGAAGTCCTCAGGAATGCCGCCCATGCCCCACGGCTTCGCCTTCGGCTCAAAGGCGCCCAGCAGCATCTTACCGGCGTCCTCCTTGTAGTAGGCGCACTCATCGGGCACCCGCAGCACGGGCAGTGCGCCCAGTTCGGGGATCGCTTCGGTTACGATGTAGAAGTGCTCGCACGCGTGCAGCGGGACGGTGACGCCGTTGCGCGCGCCCAGTTCCCGCGCCCACATGCCGGCCGCATTGACGACGTTGTCTGTCCGGATGGTGCCGGCTTCCTCTCCCCGCGACCAATGGACCGCAGCGACCCGCCCGTTGTGCACTTCCACAGACGTGACGCTGATCCCTTCAATGATGCGGGCGCCGCGCTGCCGGGCTCCCTTGGCAAGCGCCATCGCGATGTTGGCGGGGTCGCACTGGCCGTCGAGCGGCAGGTGCACGCCTGCAATCACGTCATCCGTGTTGAGGTGCGGATAGAGCGCCTTGATCTCGCCTGGACCGATCTCCGTCACATCGACGTCGAACGCGCGGGCCAGCGAGGCCTGCCGGAAGATTTCCTCCTTGCGTTCCTCTGTCAGCGCCACCGTGATGGAGCCGTTTTGGCGCATGCCCGTCGCAATGCCGGTCTCCTCCTCCAGGCGCACGTAGAGGTCGGCGGAATACTTCGCCAGCCGGGTCATGTTCTGATTGGGACGCAGCTGACCGATCAGCCCGGCCGCGTGCCACGTGGTGCCACAGGTGAGTTGCTTGCGCTCCAGGAGCACCACGTCCGTCCAACCCAGCTTGGCCAGGTGATAGGCCACAGAACACCCAGAGACACCGCCGCCGATGATGACGGCCTGTGCCTGAGTGGGAATGGGCGTGGCAGATGAAGCGCTCATGGGCTCAAGGTCCGATCAGAAGGCTTGAAAGGGTCATGCAGATCGAACCGCTCGACAGGCTGTGCGGCGGGAAATGCATCGGCCAAGCGCAGCATCACGCGCGCAAACGCTCGTTGCTCGGGTCCCAGAGCGGCCCGTCTCCAGCAACGATCGCCGGTCGGCGCTCGCCAAATATCTCCACATCCAACTGCGTGCCCGGTGCTGTGAGGTCCACCCGCAGCATGCCCAGCGCCACCGATGAACCGACCCGGTAGCCATAGGCGCCGGAGGTGGTTTCACCCACGACCTCATCGCCGTGCCAAAGCGTCGACATGTAGGGGGCATCCGCCCCGTTGGCGTCCACCGTGAGCGCGACGAACCGCTTCTTCACGCCCTGCTGCTTCTGGCTGAGCAGCGCCGCCTTGCCCGGGAAATCCTGGGGCTTGTCGAACCTGACGAAGCGGTCGAGCCCGCCCTCCAGAAGCGTGTAGTCGGTGGACAGATCCCCCTTCCACGCGCGGTAGCCTTTTTCGATCCGCAGAGCGTTGAGCGCGAACATGCCGAACGGTTTGGCGCCACCGCCCACCACCGCCTCGTAGATCGCTGGCATGTCCGCGTTGGCTGCGTGGATCTCCCACCCCAATTCGCCAGCGAAGCTCACGCGCGCCAGAGTGCAGGGTGCGCCTGCCACCGTGCCGCGCTGGTGCGAAAGCCAGGGCAGGTGCCAGTCCGCCTCGCCAATGGACGAGAGAAGATCACGCGCGCGCGGGCCGGTGACAATCAGCGTGGAGATCTCATCGGTCCGATCAACGATGCTGAGGTGATCGGGAAGCCCATCGCGCAGCAATTCCAGATCGTGCCATTGGGCCGCTCCCGCCGTGATGAGTGTAAAATCATCATCGTCGTTGCGGGCGATCGACATCTCCGTGACGATGCGGCCACGGGCATCCGGGAAGTAGCCAAGCGTCAGGCGGCCAACCTTGGGAAGGTTGCCAGCAATCAGGGCACTGAGCGCCTCGGCAGCACCGGCGCCCGCCAAGTGGTAGCGGGAGAAGCCGGGCAGATCGAGCACGCCCACGTCGTCGCGAACCGCTTCGCATTCAGCGCGCACACGCGGCTCCCACGGCCCGTTGCGCTCCCAGGTCTGCGTGGCCGCTTCGCTGGTGTCGTCGCCCGGCTCGGCAAACCAGTTGGCACGCTCCCAGCCATTGTAGGCGCCCATCTGACCGCCGAGCGCGATGATCCGATCGTGCACCGGCGAGAGCTTTTTGTTTCGCCCGGCCGGCCATGCATGATGGGGGAAGTGCATGGCGTACTCGTGGCCATAAACTTCCATGCCTTTGGCAATGCAGTAGTCCTGGTCGCAATGGCTTGTGAACCGGCGTGGATCGCAGGACCACATGTCCCATTCGGTCTGGCCCTCGGTGATCCACTCGGCAAGAACCTTGCCGGCGCCGCCGGCCTGACAGATGCCGAACGTAAAGACGCACGCCTCGAACGCATTCGGCACGCCCGGCATGGGGCCAATGAGCGGATATCCGTCCGGTGTGTAGGGGATCGGGCCGTTGATGACCTTGGACAGACCAGCGGTTTGCAGGAGCGGGACCCTGGCGGCCGCGTCATTCAGATACCACTCCAGGCGCTCCAGATCGTCCGGGAAGAGCTGGAACGAGAAGTCTTCCGGCAGCGGGTCGCTGTCATCGGTCCAATGGGCGCGGCAGTTGCGCTCGTAGGGCCCAAGGTTCATCCCGTGCTTTTCCTGGCGCAGGTAATATGAACTGTCGACATCGCGCAGCAGTGGCAGCTTGCTGCCGTGTTCAGCCGACCAGGACTTGAGCTCATCAACCTCGTCGAAGAGGATGTACTGGTGGCTCATGACCATCATGGGCACATCCCGCCCGAACATGGCGCCAACGCGTTGTGCGTAATACCCGGCTGCGTTGACGACGTATTCGCAGCGCACCTCGCCCTGCGATGTCTCAACCACCCACTCATCGCCCTCGCGCCGTGCGCCGGTGACAGCGCAAAAACGGACCACCTGTGCGCCGAGATCGCGCGCGCCTTTCGCAAGCGCTTGCGTCAACTGCGCGGGGTCGATGTCGCCGTCATACGGATCATAAAGCGCGCCAGTGAGGTCGTGCGTCTCAAGGAAGGGGTAGCGCCCTTGAAGGTCCTCCGGCGCCAGCACGTCAAGCGCCATTCCCTGATAGCGGCCCATGCCGGCCACCCGCTGAAACTCTTGAAGCCGCTCCTTGGAATGTCCCAGTCGGATCGAGCCGGTGACATGGTAGTTCATGGGGTAGTCAACCGCCTCGCCCAGTCCGCGATAAAGCTCCGCGGAGTAGCGCTGCATGTTCATGATCGACCAGGAGGCGGAGAACGTCGGCACGTTGCCTGCAGCATGCCACGTTGAGCCTGCAGTGAGCTCATTGCGCTCCAGCAGCACGCAGTCCTGCCAGCCGGCCTTGGCCAGGTGGTAGAGGGCTGACGCGCCGACCGCGCCTCCCCCGATGATCACGACGCGGGCGGTTGACGGCAGATCGGCCAAGGCGCTTCCCCCATAACTGACGGTAGGCTGTCAGAGCATATCGTTGCACGACGCACGTCGCGCCGGTTGTATTATTCCGGCGCAACCCTAGGTCTGCGCCGCGCTGAAATGCATGATCCACATGCGCCGATCGTCGGCCCATATCCGACATGCCCGACTTTAGGCCGTGTGGCAGGGCAGCACAGGGGAACGCCGGGAGAGCGCATAACGGCGTTGC
Source organism: uncultured Hyphomicrobiales bacterium (assembly GCA_964527285.1). GTDB lineage: Bacteria > Pseudomonadota > Alphaproteobacteria > Rhizobiales > CAZGNQ01 > CAZGNQ01. The sequence goes on from CAZGNQ010000032.1 coordinate 7,159, forward strand.
GCGCGCGGAGCCCTGAGCGCAAGACATAAGCGGTGATACCTCTTTCAATGCAGGCCACCACTTTCTCAATAAGCGTTTTTGATCCGCGCCATGACATCTTCCGCTGAGACAACGCCCGCCGAAACATCTGCCGCTGAGCCGTCGTCTGTTGCAGCCAGATCGGCCGACGACACGCCCGCACCGCGCACGCCCGCGCCAGGGCTCAGCGTGAGCGACGCCTTGGCCAGCGTTCTGGAAGGTGTGCATCCGCTTGCCGCTGAGACCTGTGCCGTCGCCGAGGCACACGGACGTGTTCTGGCCGATGATCTTGAGGCCGTTCTTTCCAACCCGCCGCGCGCTGTCTCCGCAATGGACGGATACGCCGTGCGCAGCGTGGATCTGCCGGTCGGTGACGACGACGCTGGCGGCAAGCCGCCGCTTACACTCACCGGTGAACGCGTTGCGGGCGACGCGGCGCCCACGGCCGAGGATCATCTCGCTGAGCAGTCCGCCGTGCGGATTTTCACCGGAGCGCCGGTGCCGGCGGGTGCCGATGTTGTGCTCGCCCAGGAGGATGTTGAGCGCTGCGGAGATCAATTGCTCCGCGCGCCGTCGGCGGCCTCCGGAACGCACATTCGCCCCGAAGGTGCCGACTTCGCCGCCGGCAGCCTGCTCTTTGAACGCGGCTCGCGCCTCACGGCTCGCGGCCTCGTGCTGGCCGCCACGGCTGGCGTGATGGCCGTTCCTGCGCGCTGCCGACCGCGCGTCGGCCTGTTGGCCACGGGCGATGAATTGGTGGCACCCGGGCGCCGCCCTGAACCAGGCCAAATTGTCTCCTCGACACCGCTCGGCCTTGGGGCACTCGTCGTCGCGACCGGCGGGGTGCCGATCGATCTGGGCATCGCCCGTGATCGCATGGAGGACCTTGAAGCGGCGCTGGCGCGCACCGAAGGGCTTGACGTGCTCGTCACCATCGGGGGCGCTTCGGTGGGAGAGCGCGATCTGGTGCGCAAGGCGTTGGAGGCCGCCGGCTTCGATCTTGCGTTCTGGCGGCTCGCAATGCGGCCCGGAAAACCGTTGTTCATGGCACGGCGTGGGCGCTTGCGGGTGATGGGCTTGCCCGGCAATCCCGTCTCCTCGCTGATTTGCGCGCGGGTCTTTCTCGTGCCGCTCATGCGGGCGCTTCTCGGGCAAGCGAGCGCGCCAGGACAGGCGGCGGACCTGCTGCGGGTGCATTGGCCATCGCGGACGGCGCGGTTGTCTCAACCGATCGACGCGAACGGGCCACGCCACCACTTCATGCGTGCAACGCTCAGCGGCGGACCAACATCGTCGACGCGCGATGGTGGACCGGACGGCGGTGCGCAGACCACCGAGGAGCACGCCCTGCGGTCTCTGCCGCTCGTCCGCCCGGCCCAGAGCCAGGACAGCGGGCGAACGCAGATCCTTGCTTCGAGCGACGTGGTCATTTCCAGGGCGCCATTCGCACCGGCACTTGGCGCCGGCGCGCTTGTCGAAATCCACGATCTCGATTTTTGAGCCGCGGGCGCACATGTGCGCACGGTCCATTGCCTTGCCCCACGCGAACGCTGCGCGAACGCGCACCGACAGTCGCGGCCCTGAACGCTTTTGTTCTTGCGATCCTGGCCGATGGTGCATATACTGTTCTTGATTTGTGCAGATGCGTATCGGACGGGGAGATTGGGCCATGCTGACGCCCAAGCAGAAAGACCTGCTTTTGTTCATCCATAAGCGCGTCAGTGAAACAGGCGTGCCGCCGTCGTTTGATGAGATGAAGGACGCCCTTCAACTCAAGTCAAAATCCGGGATCCATAGGCTCATCACGGCACTGGAAGAACGCGGCTTCATTCGCCGTCTGCCACACCGCGCACGCGCGATGGAGGTTGTACGCCTGCCTGAGAATATGTCGGGTGAGCCGATCCCTGCGTCCACGCATCCGGCAATGACCCGTGCTGAAGGTGCAAGCGCCATGGGAGCCGCCGCCGAGATTGGGCCGGCAGCAGGACAGCGACCAGGCACCGCACGTGGGCCGGCGCACGCGCGTGGTGTCGGCTTTCCCTCCGCGCCTGCGCCGATGTCCACTGATGCGCACGACAGCGGCACGGTCCGAGTGCCCCTCATGGGGCGGATCGCCGCCGGTGTGCCGATCTCGGCCATCCAGGACCACAGTGCGGATCTGAGCATTCCGCCTGATCTGGCAGCGCGGGGCGAACACTATGCGCTTGAGGTGCGCGGCGACTCGATGATCGAGGCCGGCATCCACGACGGTGACCTCGTCATCATCCGCAAGGGCGAGACGGCGAACAACGGCGATATCGTCGTGGCGCTGATCGACCAGGAGGAGGCCACGCTCAAGACCTTGCGCAAGACGGGCGCGCAGGTCGCGCTGGAGGCAGCAAACCCCAATTACGAAACGCGCGTCTTCGGTCCGGACCAGGTCGACATCCAGGGCCGGCTGGTGGGGCTTATCCGCCGTTACTGATCGGTTGTGTGGGCGTTCGACGCCCGGCCTGCAAAAAGAACGCGGGTCGTGCAAGGCTCGTGTGCCGTTTGTCAGGGCACCCTGTGCGCGTGAGCGAGTCCCTGCATTGCGCTCAATCCGGCGGCGTGGCGAAAGCGGGCCAAGGCCGCGGCGCCCATGGCCGTGCCACCCCAGGCCGCGACACTCAATTGCGCGGCACCCAAGGGCGGCGCAAGTTCGCAGGGCGCGTCGGTGTGACCTGTATGGTGTGGCGGCCCTTCACCGTCATGGTGGCGTGACCTGAGCCAACGCCGACACCGCTCAGCGCGCTGCGTAGGCCGGCGAACCAGCCTGACAGTGTTCCGGGCAGTCCTTGGGCCAGTCCTCCGGGCAGTCGTCCTTCGGAGCTTGCATCATCGGGCGTGCGGATGGTGATCGCCACGGCGCCTGTGCGCGCGAGCATGGCCCCGCCCACGGTGACGGACGCGGCGCGGCATGGGGCCTGGAGGACGAGCGGTGTGACAACGATGTCGGCCTGCGCGCAGTCCTGGCGCAACGCCGCCGGAGATCGGGGGCGGGCGAAGGTGAGGCCGGCGACGGTCGCAACGCAATCGTTGCGTTCGCACACGATGCCGCCGTTGTTGAACGCCAACGCCATATCGCGGCCATCGCCGTCGGCACGCACCCAATTTCGCGCGGCAAAGCTGCGGCGGTAACGGCGCGAGCCACTGAGCCGGCCGTCGTCCAGACGCACGGCGAAGGCCTTTCCGTCCCCGGCCACGTAGATGTCGGGCCGCGCACCAAACGGCGCCATCGCCAGCCCCAGACCGAGGCCGGCGACGCCCAAACCGCGCCATCGCCCCTGCCAGATCAACAGCCACGCCAGGCCCAACGCTGCGCAAGCCATTGCCACGCCGGGAACCCGCGCCACCGGCACCTCGGCCCCAGGCCACGCGGCCACCTCTCGCGCCACGTCCAGCATCACCGTGATCACCATGCCGAGCACCGCCAGCGGCGGCCCCTCCATTGCGAAGGGCATGGCGATCAGGCTCGCCAGCGCCACGGGCATGCCGATGATGGTCACCATCGGAACAACCACGAGGTTCGCCACAACGCCGTATGATGGGAAAGTGTTGAAATGGTACGCCGCAAACGGTGCGACGGCGAGCGATGCGACCACGGTCGTCACGGCCACACCGGCGACCAATCGGAAAGCAGCACTCAAAAGCCAAATGGCCGATGCCAGCAGCCGCAACGGGTCATACCATGCCCGCTCCCAAATCGGGGCCGCCGCCCCGCCGCCGGCCAGGTCTGGAGGAAACAGGATTTCAACCAGCGTCAACGTCGGCAGCCGGCGCACATCGATTTCCTGCGCTTCGGGCGGCGCGGTCCAGAGCGGTGCCGGTGGTTTGCCCTGCTGGGCCAACTCGGCGGCGGGCGGGCCGTCGCGCTGGCGACGCCAGTGCTCCTGCAGGCTGACCAACGCGGCCACTGCGGCAAATGACATCTGAAACCCAGGCTCGATCACGAGATGCGGCGAGGCAAGCAGGATAACGAGGGCCGCCAGCGCCACATTGCGCAGCGTCAGGAGGGGGCGGCCCAGCATCAGGGCGAGCATGACCAGCACCAACATGATGAAGGCGCGTTGGGTGGCCGCTGACGCGCCTGAGATCAGCAGATAACTCGCAGCACCGGCAATGCCGAAGAGCGCCGCCACGAGGCGGATGGGCAGGCGCAAGGCGAGCCCCGGGACGCAGGCCAGAAAGAAACGCACGCCGAGATAAATGCTCCCGCCCATCACCGCCATGTGCAGGCCGGAGATTGCGAGCAAGTGGGCCAAGCCGGCATCCCGGATGGCGTCAAGCAAGTCCTCCGGGATGGCGCCGCGTTCGCCGGTGATCAGCGCAATTGCGACGCCCGCCTGGGGTTGTGGCAGGCTGGCCTGGATGCGCGCGGCAACCGCCTGTCGCACCGCGTTGATGGCCCCTGCGATCCGCACCGACCACGGCGGTTCCGGCGCAGCCGAACGGGTCGGAACCGTTGATGAGCGTGGGCCGTCTGTCAGCGCCGCCTGCGGTGGTTTCGGTTCAAGAACACCCGAGCGCTGAGGGGACGCCACGGCGAAACCAACAGCGCCAATGCTGCGGAAATAGGCCCACCGCGCGAAATCGAACCCGCCCGGCAGGACAGGACCGCCCGGCGGCGACAGGATGGCCGAAACGCTGATGGGCGCTCCCGGCACGATTGCCCCGGCGGGTCTTGGCGAGGTGGTCCCGGTGGATGCTGCTTGCGATTGCGGCGTGGGGCCGTTCTGCTCGTCATCGCGCACAGGTGGATCACGCTTGCTCTGTGCAAGCAGCTTTGCCCGCACCGACACCCGCACGCGGGCCGGCGTGAGAGCCGGCGGCACCGGGGTGCCCTTGCGCGTGGCAAGGCGTTGCACGCGTATGATCAGCCGCGCGCCGTCCGTGCCGCGCGGTTCAAAACGCTCAAGCCAACCGCTGACACGCACCATGATCTGGCGCGTGAGAGCATCAGGCCGGACACGGTCCGCAGCGTTGTCTGTGCCGCCCCCGTTCGATCCAGCCGTATCAAGGGCCGCGATTGCGGCCTCGTTGAGGATCGCAGCCGCGGCCCACTGGGCATGCAGGTGCGCTGCGAGATGGCCGCCAGCGATCATCACAAGGCCACCGCAGATCACGGGGCGAAAAATCCCGCGCCCGGCGATGCTGGCATAGGCGATCACGGCCACCGCGACAGCGCCGAGGCTGGACCAGAGCGATGGCTCACGGCTCCAGGAGAGATAGAGGATGATGCCGGCGCCGAGATGGACAGGCGCCCAGAGCGCCCAACGGCTGCGCTCGGCCTGCAGGCACTCGGCAAGCGTTCGCAGCGGCGTGCGAAACTGTGACGACCTCTGCACCACGCCCACCCGGGCAGCGCGCGTGCCACGCTTGATGCCGACGTCTTTGCGCTCTCGATGTTGAACAACGCCCATGGCACCAGAACGCCCATCGAGGCTGCCCATGCCATCCGCAAATGGGCGAGGGTTCGGTCCGCCGCGCCCGCCCGCGCAAAAGCCCACGCGCGTCGCGTCAACCATCAGCACGCCAATGGTCGTGGCACTGGCCCCCGGCGGGCAGACGCGATATCGAGCCCCGCAGGACGCGAGCCAACAGGATCTTCCAAATGAGCACCGACGCCACCGCGACGCCGGGCGCCCACGCGCCCCTCGTGACCCGCTTTGCACCAAGCCCGACCGGTTTTCTGCATATTGGTGGCGCGCGCACGGCGCTCTTCAACTGGCTCCTCGCACGCAATGCCGATCATCACCACGGTGCCGGTGCCGGTCGGTATCTCTTACGCATCGAGGATACCGATCGCGAACGCTCAACGGACGCTGCCATCACCGCCATCCTCGACGGCCTCACGTGGCTGGGGCTTGAAAGCGATGCGCCTGCGGTGATGCAGTTTGCCCGCGTCGAACGCCATCGCGAAATTGCCGACCAGTTGCTGGCCGCTGGCAAGGCCTATCGCTGTTACTGCTCACGCGAGGAACTGGACGCCATGCGCGAGGCGGCACGCGCTGAAGGCCGACCGCCCGGCTATGACGGCACGTGGCGCGACCGGGACCCGTCCGAAGCGCCTGAAGGTGTCGCGCCGGCCATTCGCCTGAAGACCCCGCGGGACGGCGAAACGGTGATCGATGATGCCGTGCAAGGCAGGGTGGTCATCGCCAACAAGGAACTGGACGACCTGATCATTTTGCGTTCTGACGGCACGCCAACCTACATGCTGGCCGTGGTTGTTGACGACCATGACATGGGGGTCACGCACGTGGTGCGCGGCGATGATCATCTCACGAACGCTGCCCGTCAGACACAGATCTTCCACGCGCTGGGCTGGCCGGTGCCGCAGTTCGCGCACGTCCCGCTGATCCACGGCAGCGATGGCGCGAAGCTCTCAAAGCGCCACGGTGCGCTGGGCGTGGAAGCCTACCGATCGATGGGCTACCTCCCGGAAGCCTTGCGAAACTATCTTGCCCGCCTTGGCTGGAGCCACGGCAACGATGAGATCATCCCCACGGGCCAGCTGATCGAATGGTTCGGCCTGGAGGCCATCGGCCGCTCACCGTCACGGTTCGACTTCAAAAAGCTGGAGAGCCTCAACGCGCATTACATCAAAACGCTGCCGCCAAGCGCGCTCATTGCACAATTGCGCAGCGATCTGGCCCACCTTGATCCGGCTGCCCATCCCGATGGCGCGACGCAGCCCCTTCCTCAGATTTCGCGCGCGCTGACCGATGCGCAATGGACGACGCTGGAGGAAGCCTTGCCGGTGCTGCGGGAACGGGCCAAAACACTGATCGACTTGATCGACGCGGCCGCTTTCCTGTTTGCCGAGCGGCCAGTGACGCCAGGCGACCCGCAAGCCGCCAAAGCGCTTGAAGGCGATGCGCCTGACGTGTTGCGCCGCCTTCATGCAGCGCTGGTTGATGCGCCCGAGTGGACGGCGGAGGCGCTGGAGCCGGTACTCAAATCGTTCCTCTCCGACCAGGGCCTGAAGATGCCGCAACTGGGCAAACCGCTGCGGGCAGCACTGACAGGGCGCCTGCAGGCGCCGGGGCTTGGGGACTGTCTTGCCCTGCTTGGGCGTGAGGAGGCTTTGGCGCGCATCGCCGATGCCGCCGACCGTGGGTGACCTGAACGCCGCTGGCCAGGCACGGCACATTCACCTGATCTGAGCTCAGTCCAGGTGATCCCAGCTCACGGGGGTGTGAACACAACGCGCCCAAAAGACGCGCAAAAACAACACCTTCATGCTGACGCAGGCCTTCACGTTCATGCTTCGACGCCAGGGCCAACCACTTCATGCCACTGAACAAGGGCGGGCATGGGACAGCGTATGGCAATGGGTCAGCAGTCGCGCCGGTCGACAGGCTTCACGATTGTCGGACGGATCAAACACCATCGGCGCGGCTTGGTTGCGGCGCTGGCAGCATCCCTGACGCTCGCCGGGTGCGCTGGGCTGACGGACGCCCCGCGCATGGGGATCGCCAGTGCGCAACTGGCACAAACAGCATCCATCCCGGAGATACCGGGCGCACGCATCTGGGGCGATTTCGTACCGCGCGACGTTGCCACCGCGATCAAGACGACCTTCCCGGATCTGCCGCCCATCGGCGCCTCGGCCACCCGCGAGGAGGGGCGACCGGTCATCGACATCCTGGCGCTGTCGGGCGGAGGCGGTGACGGCGCGTTCGGTGCCGGGCTGCTCTCAGGCTGGTCACAGGCCGGCACGCGACCTGAGTTTGAACTCGTCACGGGGATTTCGGCCGGCGCGCTCATCGCACCGTTCGCGTTTCTCGGCCCGGCATATGATGCGCCATTGCGCGCCATCTGGACCAAGTTCAAGACCAAGGAACTTATTACACCACGCGGCGTGGCCGGCTTCCTCACCGGGGATGCGCTGACGGACACGAAACCGCTGGCGCGCCTGATCGAGCGGTTTGTCGACCGCGACATGCTGGCTGCGATCGCGCGGGAATACTGGCGTGGGCGTGTTCTACTGGTCTTGACGACCAACCTGGATGCCCAGCGCCCGGTCGTCTGGAACATGGGTGCCATCGCCAACAGCCCCCACCCCGAGGCGCCCGCGCTGTTTCGCAGCGTGCTGCTCGCATCCGCGGCCATCCCCGGCGTGTTTCCGCCGGTGCGCATTCAGGTGACGGCGGAGGATGGCCAAACCTATGATGAGTTGCATGTCGACGGCGGGATCACGGCGGATGTCTTCATCTCGCCTTTGCCGGTCGATCTCACAGCGTTCGATGCCCTTTATCCGGTCAAGCCGAAGCGCCGCATCTATGTGATCAAGAACAGTCGCGTTGCGCCAACCCAGTCCGTCACAACACAGCGCGCCATTGCCATCGCCGGGCGATCGATCTCCACAGTGCTGCTCAGCCAGGGTGACGGGACGCTCTACAGGATTTACCGACGGGCACAGGATGCTGGCGCAGAATTCCATTTTGCAGCGATCCCGACACCATTTCGGCTGGTGCCGCGCGAGGCATTCGATACGTCCTACCAGTCCGCGCTGTTTGAACTGGCGCAGGACATGGCACGAGGTGGCTATCCCTGGTCGCGGGTGCCGCCGTCGCTGGTGCCCACCGCTGATCGGCCAAGCCCGCCGGAACGCTTCAAGCCGGCGCGGCGTCTGCCGGGGGACGAGGGCCGGTTCGAGCATGGCAGCTTCTTCGACAGTCTGCTGAGGTGATCAGCTCATTTTGGCCATCCGCTCGCCACCGGAGCGTTTCCGGGATTGGCGGGCGTGAACCGCTGCGAACAACCGCGGCGGTTCAATCCCCGGGTGCAATCACTTGAGGCCCATACAGCTCGCATAATACGTTGTCGTGGCCGGCCAGTCGGAGAACACGCCTTCAACCCCGACATCCTGCGCCAGCACGTGAAGCAATTCGAACATCACGCCGTCGCTGTTCGTCACCTCCTTGATGGACTGGTAGTACCAGCCGCCCCCCGTCTTGAGGGGGCCTGAGCGCTCAAGCGTCCACGTCATGAGCTTGAGGCCCGCCGCTTTCGCCTTTTCAGCATAGACCGATGGCACGATTTCTCCATCTGCCAGCGTCACCAGCACCCACATCGGCGGCGCGATGTAATTGACGCCCATGGCTTTGAGTTTGTCCATCTGATGCGCCCAGGTCGCGGGCTGCATCGGGTCCCAGCCATCGATGTTATAGCTGTTGTCGAGATAAACGGCCTGCTTGCCAAACTCCCGCTCGTTTTTTATCCAGTAGAGCACATCGTCCAGATTGAACGATTGTGCCCAGACGTCCGATGCCGGAATGCCTGCGGCCCTGTATTCGTCGATCAATTTTTGCGCGTAATCGGCCTGCGAAAAGCCTTCGAACGGCATAGCAACGGCGGGAGACTTCAGCTCCGGCGTGAACCTCGCGCCGAGCGATTTGAAAAGCGCGATGCTTTCGGCATGCGTCATCAGCGTGCCGGTCTCAACCGCGTAAAGGTCTGTGCGCCACTTGGCTGTTCCGTCGAGATACTGATCGAGCGTTTTCGCACGCGTGTCAGCGGCATCCATCTTGCCCGTCAGCGTGCGGAACTCCGCCAACGTGATATCCGACGTGCGGCACTCCGCGTTTGCCGGCTGATCGCCTGATGCGGGTGTGAAGGCGGTGGTGCATTTGGCGGCAAGCGGCGTTGCCAAAATGTTGGTGGTGGTGTGCAGGTCGTTTTGCGCGTGACGGCAGACCAGTTCCTTATCTTTCGTGAAGGTGACATCGCACTCAAGAATGCCGGCGCCCATGCGTGCTGCTGCGACATTGCTTTCCACGGTGTGCTCGGGAAATTGCAGCGGTGCGCCGCGATGGCCGATGGAAAAAAGCGTGCGTTTGAACGGCCCCTTCGCGCACTGGAGGAGTTTACGCTTGAGGGCACTGTCTTGCATGCGGTCGATGAGGAAGTAGGGGCGCGGACCGACGGTTACCACGTCACCAATGGTGTCCCTGTTCTCTGCGCTGTTCTGGGCCGCTGCCTGCAGGCTGCCCACCACCGCGCCGGCAGCGGTCATGGCGAGAAGTGCGGCGACCGCA
>CAZGNQ010000032.1:17340-20863 GCA_964527285.1 uncultured Hyphomicrobiales bacterium
CAGGCTGCCCACCACCGCGCCGGCAGCGGTCATGGCGAGAAGTGCGGCGACCGCAAATGTGCGCGCTGGGGGCCTTGGCCGGGTACGCTGCTCGAGAGGAAACCTTGCCGCAACCGTGGCAGCGTGACGTGCGCGGATGTCCATGGCGGTGCTCCGTGTTGAACCGACTGCACCACGGTTTGCCGCAAGCCGGTGACACCGCGACGACACGGACGGTCCGGCGGCCGCGATGCCCCCGCGTGCCCGCCTACGCGCAAGCCGCCGAACTACTCGCCCTGCAGCAATGCGCCCAAAGTCATGGGCCCCCGCGCGCCCCGCTTGCCGGCCCGCGCTGGTGCGGTTGCCGACGCAGGCTCACGCGTTTCCTTCCAGGTCCTCGCTTCCACAAGCGCGCTCGCCGTAATCACAATCGAATGGGTCGCAGCGTCGCGGAGCTCATTGCGCTCTGGCAACGCACGGAACGCGCTCAGGTGCGCCTGTGCGACGTTCAGGTGATCGGCCACAGGACGGCGTTGCGGTCTTTGCGGTTTGCGAATTGGTTCGGCGACTGAGCGTTGGGGCCGCGTGCCAGGCAGCGATTGACCAACCGCGGTGCCTTGCGCTGACGCGAGCTTTACGACACCGCGCGGCGCCAACGCAGATCCGCCGGCCCGCAGCGCGAACGCAGGCGGCGCAGCGGCCGGCGCCGGCGCAGACAGGCGCGGTTGCGGGCGGGTGTCAGCCTCCGCGCGTGTCGCGGATGCAGGCTCGACCGTGTCGTTGGCCGCCCTTTTGAGCTGTCTTCTGGCGTCTCCCCGAGCGGGCGCTGCTGGGACAACAATCGGCCCATCGGACAGCGTGCCCGCCGAGGCAACGGTGGGCAAATCGACCGGATCAAGCCGTGTTGCGGGGGGCGCGCGCCGCGTGTCGACGAAAGATGTGCGCGTGCTGTGTGTGGGGGCTGGCGTAAACCGTGCCACCTCAAGCGTGGTCGCGGGCACGGTGACCACGTTGACGTGTTGTGGCGAAACCAAAAGCGCGACAGCAGCACCGGCGAGCCCGATCCCGACCACCTCAAGCCCCGCAGCTGCCGCGATCAAGCGGCCGCTGCCTTGCCCGCTGGCATGCGCTACAATTGCCATGACCCTACTCCCGCAAACAGACTTGGCAGAGCGCGCTCATGTGGCTCTTCCACCACATGTCTAACGCATATCCAACTTCATGCACAGCACGAGAACTGCATCGGTCTCCTGGCAGTGGCATGGCCGAAAAAATGAACATGTTGCAATGCCAAGCGTGGCTGACGGCCGCATTAGGATTGCAGCAGCGCGCTCAGATCAAGTCGAGGGTTCGTGATGCACTTATCAATTGCGCGCGCCACTGCCGCGATCATCTGGTTGGCCCTCGCTCTCGGGGCAGTCAGTGCACTTCCGGCCAAGGCCCAGAAGTCCGACGCAAAGATCTATCTTAGCACGGAAGAGATTGAGGAGATCAGCAAGGGCACAGCCTGTCGCAATCTGGTCAAGCAGTTTTTCGACCTGCAGAAGCGGATGGGCGCCGACGGTCTCGAGAGCGATTTCTACGACCTGAAAATCATTTCAACTGCAGAACTCGTGGCGGGCAAGAAGGGTCGGTACTATGTCCTCTACCTGAAGAACGCCGCTGACCGGGCCCGCTTCAAATTTCCCGGCGGGCGCTATGTGATTTCAGAGTTCGAGACACGCTTTCGCGGTGCACTTTCCGCGTTCGTTCGTGAAACCCTCGCCATCATTGAGGGGGGAGCGGACTATGAGCTGTACGTGCGTGGCGGATCGAGTTCAACGCCGATGAGCATACCGCGCACATTGGTCGAAGGGCGGGCGTACACCTCCATCTCCTACCTGCCAAAGATCAGGGACAATCTCTACGCCGAGGAGGCCACCGGCACGCGGGCGGTGCCCAACGCGTACACCAACGAGGATCTGCCATTCCTGCGCGCAGCTTTCCTGAAGGACGTGGTCAAGGAGTTCTATCCCTTGAAGGATCCGGTCGTTCTGGAAAGCGAAGTGGCCTCTTCTGATGATACCAGCGAGCAGTTTGCTGAAATTCTGCTGTTCGTTGATTGGTAGCCGCGCGGGTCAAGCGACCGCGATACGTCCTTCGTGTCGGCTTCGGGTGTGCACGAGTATGGAGTTTAACATGCTGCGATCTGGGTACCGTAAGGCTCGGCCTCTGCTGGCATTCGCGATGCTTGCGGCCAGTGTGGCAGGGGCATTTGCCGACGCGCGAGAAGCGCGCGTGCAATCCGGCTCGGCTGTCCGGGTGGCGGAGGCTGCGGGCCCGCTGAAGGCCGCGTTTCTGACAGATAATGAACTTCAAGCCATGGAGCGCCAGAAGGCATGTCTGGACATCGTGCCGACAGCCTACGGTGCGGCACCATCGGCGACTGCCACGACGTTGAGCAAGGCAGCAAGCAGTGCTGCAGCAGTGATGCCCGCAGCCGCCTCTGGCAGTGCCAGCGGTGTGAATGCGCTTTTCCTCACGCCTGACGAGATCGAGGAGATCAAGCGAAGCTCAAGTTGCAAGCGTCTGGTCCGTCAGATTGTGGACTTGAAAAAGCGCATGGCAAACGAGGGCCTGGAGACGGACTTTTATGAGCTGTCGGTCATTCCGACCGATGAGTTGATCAAGGATCAGCGGGGCACCTATTATGCGGTGTATCTCAAAGACGCTCGGCGCAAACGCCGCTTCCAGTTTCCAGGCGGTCGCTATGTGATCCGCCGGTTTGAAACCCGTTTCCGTCGGGCACTCACCACGTTCGTGCGCGACGTGCTCAAGCCGCTGCATGGCGGCGTGGAATACGCGCTCTATGTCCGCGGCTCTGCGTCGTCGCGGCCGATGCGCCGATCTCGCCGGCAACGCCGCTCCCACCGCTTTGAAGAAGTGACCTATCTGCCCAAGGCGGGTGATAATCTTTATGATGGCAACCGCAACGCATCCGTGACGTTCGAGCGACGATATGGGAATGATGAACTCCCCTACTTGCGTGCGGCGTTCCTTCAAAAAATTGTTGCCGATTTCTTTCCTTTGAGCACGCCGGTCATGCTCGAAAGCCAGGTGGCAGACTCCCGTTCACGCTCCGAGCAGTACGCAGAGATCCTGTTGTACGTAGATTGGCAGTAACAATCGGTCGCACCTCAGGGCTGACAATTCGCAAGGCCGGCGCACGGCCCCGGCCCTATTTCTGACGGCGACTTGCCTGGCGCGTGCGCTGAGTGAGCGGTCGCTGGCCGTCACATACGCTTGCACCTTTGGTCTGTCGGCCCGGTTCCGTGAGAACCGGTGCGCCCCAGCCGCGCACCCACAAAGCCGAATCCGGCCTGCGCGCCTATATGTGGTGTGCACCAACGACAAAGGCCTCACGGACACGCCATGGACGACGCGCTCCTCCTCTCCCGCATCCAGTTCGCCGCCAACATCTCCTTCCACATTCTCTTTCCGACGATCACGATCGCGCTCGGCTGGGTGCTGCTGTTCTTCAAGCTGCGCTTCAACGCCACCGGCG
>CAZGNQ010000033.1:0-20644 GCA_964527285.1 uncultured Hyphomicrobiales bacterium
GATTCCTGGTCTCGCGAGACCAGGAATCCCGACAGGATCACGAGCCCGCCCATGGTCGGCGTGCCCTGCTTCTTGATGATGTGGCTTTGCGGGCCGTCCTCGCGGATCGGCTGGCCCTTGCCCTGGCGCACCATGAGAAGCCGGATCAACGCCGGGCCGAACAGGAAGACGAAGATCAGCGCGGTGATGATCGCGCCGCCCGTGCGGAAGGTGATGTACCGGAAAACATTCAGGGCTCCGAACTGATCGGAATAATTCACCAGTTCATAAAGCATCGCTTCAGATGTCCTCCCGGGCCGGCCCCGCCGTCACTGCGGCGCCTGCCGCCGGGGTGTCATGGCGTGCGGGGCGCCGTGTGGTCCAGACCAATTCCGACGGATGAGCCCAATTGCGCACGGGTGATGACACGGCGCACCGCTCAGGCCGATGCGAGCGGTCGCGTGTTTCTGGACGCTGTTGCCTGGGTGGCGTCGCACGCCAGAACCGCCTCAACAAGTGGGCCGATGCCCGAGGCGAGCGAGCCTTTGAACATGAGTGCATCGCCGGGGCGCACGCTGGCCAGCAGGTGGTCCCGCAGGCCTTCGGCCGAGGAAGCGTGGCCGCCACGCATGGACGCGGGCAGGGCCTGCATCAGGTGCGCCATGTGGGGACCAGCAGACATGACGAGGTCCACGCCCGCTGCGATGAGCGGCGCTGCCAGCTCACGGTGAAGGTCGTCCGACGTCGCGCCCAACTCGCGCATATCGCCCAGGACAGCGATGCGGCGTGGGAAATCCGCGCGGGGCACCGTGGCGAGACCTTCGATGGCAGCGCGCATCGACGCCGGATTGGCGTTGTAACTTTCATCGATGATGAGCGCCTTTCCGCCGCCGTGGTGGGCGCCCGCGGGCAGCATGATCGTCTGGCGCCGCCCGCGCCCCGCCCCCGGCATAACCGAGCCGAACCCATCCGCCACGGACTGTGGATTGATCCCCAGGGCGCTGACGAGGCCGAGTACCCCCATCAGGTTCTGCACAACATGTCGTCCGGGCACGTTCACAGACAGGTCCACCAGGCGGCCGTCCACATCGACGAGCGCCCGTGAACCAACGGCCGTGTCGCGGTGGTCCACGAGCCGCACGCGCCCTTGTGGATCGGGCGCATCGTGCGCAACGCTGGCGCCGAAATGGACGATGGTGCGCGCCCCGGCCGCGCGGGCAGCACCATGCATGCGTGCAGCATGGGGATTATCGGCGTTGATGACCGCCACACCGCCCGGCATCAGCCCCTCAAAGATCTCAGATTTGGCGTCCGCGATCTCGCCGACATCATTGAAGAATTCCAGATGCACCGGCTCCACGGTGGTGATGAGCGCGCCGTGCGGGCGGACCATGTCGACCAGCGCACGGATTTCGCCGGCATGGTTCATGCCGATCTCAAACACACCGAATGCGGTGTTGCGCGGCATACGGGCCAACGTGAGCGGCACACCCCAGTGATTGTTGAAGGATTTCACGGCGGCATGGGTGGGCGCGATGGCCCGCAATGCCGCGCCCAGCATGTCTTTTGTCCCCGTTTTGCCGACGCTGCCCGTGATCGCCATGATCGTGCCAGGACAGCGGGCGCGCGCTGCACGGCCCAGCGCCTCAAGCCCACGCAGGGTATCATCAACCGCCAGGAGGGGCGCGCCCGCAGGCACCTGGTCGGTCAGCCGATGGACAACGGCCGCAGCGGCCCCGGCATGGAATGCGGCCGCCAGGTAATCGTGGCCGTCCACCCGGTCGCCCACAATGGCGACGAACAGATCACCCGGTTGCAGGGTGCGCGTGTCGATGGAGATGCCGGTCACCGGCGTTTCCGGTCGCGCATCGCCAAGAACGCGCGCTCCCACGGCCTCAATGACCTCGCCAAGCCACCACAGCGGACGCGCGTCCCGGGTCAGCGCCATGCGATTGGGCTCATTCATGTTGCGTCCCGCTTCGATGTCCGTTCGCCGCGACGTCACCGTCCCGGCCGGATCGGTCAATCGCCCAATGATGGCGCGCCCAGGGCAATGCGCACCACATCCACATCAGAGAACGGCAGAACCTCGCCCCCGATGATCTGCCCGGTCTCATGGCCCTTGCCGGCCACCACGAGAACGTCGCCGGGCCGCAGGTCTGCCGCGGCGGTATCGATCGCGGCCGCACGGTCGGCAATTTCGATCGCGTGCGAAGCGGCCGCCATGATCTGTGCACGGATGGCTGCCGGGTCCTCGGTGCGGGGATTGTCGTCGGTGACGATGACCACATCGGCAAGGCGCGCAGCAATCTCCCCCATGATCGGCCGCTTACCAGCGTCACGGTCCCCACCGCAGCCAAACAGGCAGATCAGTCGGTTGGTGGCGTAGGGACGCAGCGCGCGGAGGACCGCTTCGAGCGCCTCGGGCTTGTGGGCGTAATCGACAACGGCCAAGGCGCCGTTCACCCGCGCCACGATCTCCATACGCCCAGGAACGCCGTTCAGTCGCTCCAGACTGTCGAGCACCGTCTCGGTCGCCTCGCCCACCGCCAACGCAAGCCCGGCTGCAACCAGGGCATTTTCCGCCTGATAGGCACCCGGCAACGGCAGGCGGACATCGCGCCGCCGGCCGTCGACCTCAAGGCTGAGGATCTGATCGAACCCGTCGCGGCGCTCGTCCACCAGCCTGACGCCAGCGCCGGCCCGCCCCACCTCGATCAGCCGCTGGCCGCGCGCCTGGATCACGCCGCGCACCTCGTCAGCCACGTCGCAGTCGGCGTTCAGCACTGCGACCCCGTCGCGCGGCAACAGCACCTCGAAAAGCCGCAGCTTGGCCTTGAGATAATCTTCCACGGTGGGATGATAATCCAGGTGATCGCGGCCCAGGTTGGTGAAAGCGGCCGCCTTCAGGACCACGCCGTCGAGCCGGCGCTGATCCAGACCGTGGGAGGACGCCTCAAAGGCCAGGTGTGTGACGCCGTCAGCGGCGATGTTGGCCAGCTGAGCCTGCAGGGAGACGGGGTCAGGCGTTGTCAAGCCACCGTAAGTGACGCCCGAACTGCGGATGAGCCCGATGGTGCCGAGGGCCGCGGCCTGGTGCCCGCAATGGTCGAACACCTGTCGCGTGAAGTCCGCCACGGACGACTTGCCGCTCGTGCCGGTGACGGCCACCGTTGTCTCAGGCTGAGCGCCGAAAAAGCGGGCGGCCATGCGCGCCAGAACCCGGCGCGGGTCGTCGCTGCGGATGATCGGCACCGGCGCGCGTGCATCGCCATCCGGCCCGCCATCGGGTGCAGCGGCGCCGTCGATCGGGGACCAGGGGATGCGCGCATCGCGGCCGGTCAGGATGCAGGCCGCGCCTGCTTCAATGGCTCCTGGAATGTACTGCGCGCCATCGACGCGCGCGCCCTGGAGCCCGGCAAACAAAGCCCCGGGGCCAACGCCGCGGCTGTCGAGTGTGAGCGCACTGATCTCCGCATCGCCACAGCCCGGCGGCAGCGGCGCATCGTCGGCAACCAATTGGGCGAGTTTCATGGCCGAGGCCTTCACGACGTTGGCTGGGGATCACCCACGTCTCTTCGCCCGATTTCCGTATGCCCCGCAAGCCGCACGAAACCGCACGCACACGGCCAATGGTCAGCGACCATCACCGTCCCTTCCAGACCGGGTCACGCTTTTCTGCGAAGGCCCGCGCCCCCTCCAACTGATCCTGCGAGCTGTAGAGCGTGTCCACAGTGGCAAGCTGGCGCCGGGTGATGCGGTTCATCGCGTCCTGGAACTTCGCGTCCTCCGCATCGCGTACGATCTCCTTGATGGCGGCGTACACAAGTGGCGGTCCGCTCTCGATCAGGCGGGCTCGCTCCAGCGCGGTCTCCCGCAAGTCCGCTGCACTGACCACCTCGTTGACCAGCCCCCACCGGTGCGCTTCTGCGGCGTCGAACCAGCGCCCGGTCAACAGCAATTCCATGGCGATATGGTAAGGGATACGCTTGGGCAGCTTGACCGATGCCGCATCCGCCACCGTCCCGGAGCGGATCTCCGGAAGTGCGAACGTGGCGTGCTCGGCCGCGATGATCATGTCGCAGGACAGTGCAAGCTCAAGCCCGCCCCCACAGGCGATGCCGTTCACCGCGCAGATCACCGGCTTGTTCAGGTGGGGGAGTTCCTGAAGCCCTCCGAAGCCACCAACGCCGTAATCACCGTCGACGGCATCTCCGTCGGCTGCGGCTTTCAGGTCCCATCCCGCGCAGAAGAATTTCTCTCCCTCCGCCCGCAAGACCGCCACGCGCAGATCCGCGTCGTCCCGGAACGCCTGGAAGACCTCGCCCATCTGGCGGCTGGTGGCCAGGTCAATGGCGTTGGCTTTGGGGCGATCGAGCGTCACCTCAAGGATGCCGCCCAGGCGACGCGTGACAAGCGGTCCGTTGGACATGGAGAAACCCTCTTCAGTGTCCGGGCGCCGTCCCGCAGCCCCGGCGGACTATCCCTTGAGCCGGATCAGAGCATCGACGGCGACGGCATCGTATTCACGCGCGATCAGCGGATTGATTTCAACCTCGTCGATCTGATCGGCGTGCGCCTCGACGTAGGCCTGCAGAGCCATGACGGCTGCAACGATGGATTCCTCGCTGGCAACAGGTCGGCCGCGATAACCGTTGAGCAGGGGATCAACCCGCAGACGCCTCAATGCGCTGCTGACCTCGTCCGGCGTAACCGGGAGCAAGAGCGAGGTGCTGTCCTTCAACAGCTCGGTCAAAACGCCGCCCGCGGCGATGGTCAGCACGAACCCATGCGCCTCATCTCGAACGACGCCCACAAGAAGTTCGGCGACCACATCACCAACCATCTCTTCCAGCAGGAACCGCTCGGTTGGCATGTCTTCTGCGGCCGCAATGGCCTCCTCGACGCTTGCGATGTTGAGCGCAACCGCACCGGCGTCGCTTTTGTGCGCGATGCCCTCTCCCTTGACGACGAGAGGAAAGCCGATGCGTTCGCCAGCAGTCGCGATGTCGGCAGATCCTTCGGCACGCGCAGCACGCGGCACCCGAAGGCCGTATTGCGCGAGAACAGCCTTGGCTTCGGCCTCGGTCAACACCTGCTTGGGTGCATGATCGGCCGCCCCGTCCGCGCCCTTCGCCAGCAGCACCGGTGCTTTTTCTTCCCCTTGACCGATGACGGTACCGGCTTTGACACCGGCCAGCATGTCCTCAAGGCTTGAAAATGTGACGACGCCAGCTTCCGCCAGGCGCCTGGCGAACGCCTCGTGCATGTTTTCAGGGATGGTCGAGACGATCCCCATCTTGCCGCCCGTTGCTTCGCTGGCACGCAGGCAGGCGTCCACGACGCACTCCCACGCCTGGGGATCGCAGCGCTCGGCGTGCGGCAGATCCAGGATGACCAGCGTGAGCGCGAGTTCAGGATCGATCATCGCCGTGAAGGTCTTGGCAAGCGCGTCCGTGTCGCCCCACACGAAGGTGTGATAGTCGAGCGGATTGGCCAGCGCCACCATGGGGCCAAGCGCATCGCGTAAGTCCTTGCGCTGCCGCTCGTTGAGGGGAGGAAATTCCACGCCAGCAGCCTCGGCAAGGTCGGACATCAGGCCCGCCTCACCGCCCGAACAGCTCATGGTGGCGATGCGCGGCGCCGGCAGCGGCCCAGTGGTGTGGAGCAGTTTGAGCGTATCGAGGAGGGCCGGGATCGTATCAACGCGGGCCATGCCGAGGCGGTCTAGCAAGGCCTGGGCGCCGGCATCAAAGCCCGCGACAGACGCCGTGTGGGAAAATGTGGCCGCCTGCGCGCCGGCTGAGCGCCCCACCTTGAGCGCCACAATCCCTTTTCCCTCCGCCCGCGCCGTAGCCGCCAACTGTTCCATGGCGCGAACGTCAGAAAACCCCTCCACATGAAGGCCAAGCGCGGTCACGCGCGGGTCCTTCAGGAACGCCTCCCCCAGGCTCGCGAGGCTGAGCTGCGCCTGGTTTCCGGCCGTCGCGTTGTAGGCGATCGCCAGCCCACGGCGCTGCATCGAGATGTTCATGGCGATGTTGGAGGATTGCGTGATGATGGCCACACCGCGTGCCTCACGCTGGCCGCCCTGCTGGTCCGGCCACAACACCACACCGTCGAGATAATTGATGAAGCCGTAGCAGTTCGGGCCAATGAGGGCCATGTCGCCCACCGCTTCGAGCAACGCATCCTGCAACCGCGCGCCGTTTTCATCCTCGACGCTTGCCTCGCGAAAGCCGGCGGCAAAGCAGACCAGCCCGCCGCAGCCCCGCTCAGCGAGGTCACGCGCGACGTCCACCGTGGCAAACCGGTTCACGCCGATGAAGGCAGCGTCGGGGGTGAAGGGCACATCACCACCCCTCCGGTAGGCGGGGCGGCCGGCGATCTCATCACGCGGCGGGTGGAGGGCGGCGATCTCTCCCTGGAAGCCCAACCGGGCATGATTGAAAATGACCTGACGGCCCCAGCTTCCGCCGCCGACGACGGCCACTTTTGCGGGGTGGAGGAGGCGGCGCAGGTTGGCCGGAGAGGGCGCTGTCACCATCGAAGTCCTTCAACAGGCGCACGGGAGGCGCCAAACGGCGTGAGAGCCCGCAAACGACCGTTCGCGGGCAGTGGAAGCAGGCACAACAGCGTCCGACCCGGACCTCGGGCTCAGGCGCCCAACGGACGCAGCAGTTCGCGCGAGATGATGTGCCGCTGGATCTCGCTTGTCCCGTCCCAGATCCGCTCAACCCGCGCATCCCGCCAGAACCGCTCAAGCGGAAGGTCGTCCATCAAGCCCATGCCACCATAAACCTGAAGCGCTGCATCCGTCACGCGCGCCAGCATTTCCGACGCGTAGAGCTTGGCGGAAGCGATTTCGCGGTTCGCGTTGAGGCCATCGTCAAGGCGCGCGGCGGCGGCCAATGTCAGCAGGTCTGCCGCGTCGATCTCGGTGACCATATCCGCCAACTGAAAGCTGACCCCCTGGAACTTGCCGATCTTCTGGCCGAACTGTTCCCGCGTTGCCGCGTAATCGAGCGCATAATCAAAGGCGCGACGCGCCCGCCCCACGGACATGGCCGCCACCGTGATGCGGGTGGCGTAGAGCCACGTGTTCATCACCTCAAAGCCGCCGTCGACCTCGCCCAGCACTTGGGCGTTGGGCAGTCGGCAGTCCTCAAAGCGCAGGATCATGTTCTGATAGCCGCGATGGCTGACGGAGCGGTATCCCGGCGCAATCTCGAATCCTGGCCAGCCGCGATCCACCAGGAACGCCGTGATCCGCTTTTTCGGTCCCTTGGGCGTCTGATCCTCGCCGGTGGCGATGAACACGATCACGAAATCGGCGTGCTCGGCGCCCGAGATGAAATGCTTGGTGCCGTTGATGACCCAGTCCCCGCCGTCTCGCCGGGCCATGCACTTCATGCCGCGGACATCGGAGCCGGCATCCGGCTCTGTCATCGCCAGCGCATCCATCTTCTCACCGCGCACCGCCGGCAGCAGATAGCGATCCACCTGCTCCCCCTCACACGCCATCAGAATGTTCTGCGGGCGACCGAAAAAATGCGTGAGCGCCATGGAGCCGCGGCCCAGTTCGCGCTCGACCAGCGCGAACTCAAGGTGATTGAGCCCAGCCCCGCCAACGCTCTCGGGAAAATTGCAGGCGTAAAACCCCAAGTCGATGGTCTTGCGCTTGATCTCCTGTGCGATCTCGGTCGGTACGGCGCCAGCGCGCTCCACTGCCGCTTCGTGCGGATAAATCTCCTTTTCGACGAACGCGCGCACGGTGGCGGCAATCATCTCGTGCTCATCCGTCAGTCCGAAGGTCATGGCAATGTTCCAGTCTGTCAGGCGCGCGCGGCAATGGCACGCCCGGCGCCCTCGGGCGACCCAAGCACGCCATGGGCTTTTGCAAAAGCCGCGAGCCGCTGCGCGATGTGCTCTTCCGGAGGGCATGAGGCGCGCGTTTCAAGGCTGACGTGGATCAGCAGATGCTCCCCCGTGGCGGTGAGCCGGCCATCAGCGGTCATCAGGCGGTGGAAGAGATGCATTTTCTTCCCCTCCCCCTTCAACACCTGCGTCTCAATGTGCACCATTTCGCCAGCCGTCACCTCATCGAGATGGCGCAGGTGCGTCTCAACAGTGAAGTAGGAGAGCCCGCGCGCCACGTAATCGGCATCAGCACCGATGATCTCCATGAATGCATCTGTCGCCTGACCAAAGATCTCCAGGTAGTGGGCCTCGTTCATATGGCCGTTGTAGTCGGTCCAGCTGACCGGCACTTGGCGGCGCACGGTCACAGGAAGGGCCGTTGCCCCGGCAGCGTCAGGGGCGCCCGGCTCCAGACGGTCGGCTTCGGCCGCTGCGCTACGGTGCGCCCGCAATGCCGCCTCATGCGCATTGAGCAGCGCGCCGGCCCCCCAGTCATTCCGCTTGAGCGCGCGCATCATTCCGACGAGATTTTCATCCCGGATCCGCTCCAGTTCGCGGATGGATCGCCCGCCGGCTTGGTCATCGGACTGGCTGGCGATCATCTCCACCAGATCGTCCGTCAGTTCCGGCACATCCATCAGCTTCGTCCACGGCCACGACAGGCAGGGCCCGAACTGCGCAATGAAATGCCGCATCCCAGCCTCGCCGCCGGCAATCCGGAACGTCTCAAACAGCCCCATCTGGGCCCAGCGCAGGCCAAAGCCGTAGCGGATGGCGTTATCAATCTCTTCCGTCGTGGCCACGCCGTCCTTCACCAGCCAAAGCCCCTCCCGCCAGACCGCCTCCAGAAAACGGTCAGCGATGTGCGCATCGATCTCCTTGCGCACCAGGATTGGCTCCATGCCGATGGAGCGCGTGAGCTGGAGCGCCTCGTCTCGAATGGCCGGTGCGGTTTGCGCAGACGGCACGACCTCCACCAGTGGCAGCAGATAGACCGGATTGAACGGGTGAGCGATGAGGATCTGCTCTGGCCGCAGCGCATCAATCTGCAGATCGGACGGCTTGAACCCCGATGTCGACGAGCCGATCACGGCATCAGCCGGGGCATGGCTCTGGATGGTGTGCAGCACACGGTGCTTGATATCGAGGCGCTCGGGCACGCTCTCCTGTACCCAGACCGCATCGGCAACCGCGCCAGCAATCTCGCCGTGGTGGCTGAGGTGGCCCTCCGGTGGCAGCGCCGCGTCATACAAACCCGGCAAAGCCGCCCTGGCGTTATCGACGACCGCCGCCACCTTGCGCCGGGCATCGGGATCGGGATCAACGACGGCAACGTCCCAACCGTTCAGCAGGAACCGTGCGGCCCAGCCGGCACCGATGACACCGCCACCAATGATGGCGGCCTTCATGCCCGCGTTCGTCTTCTCAGTGCCGGTCATTGCGGTGCCCTTTTCGTGAGCCCGAGACGCTCGCGCACCTGCTTCGGCCCGATGACGCGCGCGCCCATGCGCTCAATAATGCCCACCGCGCGCTCCACCAGCTGCGCGTTCGTCGCGAGAACGCCCTTGTCCAGGTAGAGATTATCCTCCAGCCCGACGCGCACATTGCCGCCCGCGAGCACCGCCGCTGCCACGTATGGCATCTGGTTGCGCCCCAGCGCGAATGCCGACCACGTCCATTCCGGCGGGACGTTGTTGACCATGGCCATCAGCGTGTTGAGGTCATCGGGCGCCCCCCACGGCACCCCCATGCAGAACTGCACGAGCGCCGGCCCCTCCAGCACGCCCTCACGCACCAGCTCTTTGGCGAACCACAGGTGGCCGGTGTCGAACGCCTCGATTTCCGGGCGCACGCCGAGCGCAGTCATGCGCGCGCCCATGGCGCGCAACATGCCGGGCGTGTTGGTCATCACGTAGTCGGCTTCGGCGAAATTCATCGTGCCGCAATCGAGCGTGCACAGTTCGGGCAAACACGCGGCGATGTGCGCCACGCGGGCCTCGGCCCCGATCATGTCCGTACCGGGCGCCGGCGGCAGCGGGTTGTTAGTGCCCGCCAGGACCAGATCGCCCCCCATGCCCGCCGTCAGGTTGAGCACCACATCCACGTCTGCGGCGCGGATCCGCTCCGTCACCTCGCGATAAAGCGCCAGGTCGCGCGACGGCACGCCCGTTTCAGGGTCGCGCACGTGACAATGCACAACGGCGGCGCCTGCCTTGGCGGCGTCGATGGCGCTTTCAGCAATCGCCTGGGGGCTGCGGGGGACGTGTGGGCTGCGGTCCTGCGTGCTGCCGGAGCCGGTGACGGCGCAGGTGATGAAGACCTCACGATTGGGCTGAAGTGGCATGGGCGGGCTCCGACGATCGTCGCACATTCGTCGGTCGACATTGATTGCGCCGCGATCACCGCATCATGCATTTTTCGTCGATGATCATGCGCGAATAGATGATTTTGTGCGTGGAACATGCACTTTTCTGGTTCTTGCGGTTGCGTCTATCGCGCCGTGGCGCTGCGGGAATGCCAGCTTGGCCAGGGGCGACATGGCCCCGACAGCGACAGCATCGGGCCAATCCCGCAGGTGCCCAACAGATGCACCATGGGGAGCCAATTGAATGCCAAGCTGGCGCACGCAACGGGCTCCATCCCAGCATTTTGCATTCCTGCTCTTCGATGCCTTCTCCAACCTGTGCCTCGCCAATGCGGTGGAGCCACTGCGCGCTGCCAACACCATCGCCGGGCGCACACTTTACACATGGCGCTTCCTGACCCTGACGGGCGCTTGTGCGACATCATCAAGCGGCATGAGTGTCGACCCGGCGGCTGCGCTGAGCGTCCGGGAAGCGGGGGACGCCCTTTTTGTCGTCGCCAGCTACGCGTACCGGCGCCACGCCAACGCGGCGAGTTCCGGTGCTTTGCGCCGCGCCGCGCCGCGCTTTGGCACGCTCGTCGGCCTCGATACCGGGAGTTGGCTGCTGGCGCATGCCGGCCTGCTCGACGGCCACACCGCCACCATCCACTGGGAGACGCAGGAGGCATTCGCAGAGCGCTTCCCCGAGGTCGATGTGCTGTTCGCGCGCCACGTGATCAGCGGCGATCGCGTGACCTGCGGCGGCGGTGCCACGGCGCTCGACCTCATGCTGGCGCTGATCGCTGCGCACCACGGCGAGGCGTTGGCGCTCGATGTGGCGGGGCTGTTTCGCTTTGAGGACCGGCATGGTCCGGACGCTGGCGATGCCACCGGGCTGGCGCGGCAGGGATACGCGGATGCGCGGCCGGGCGACGAGACGCCAGGCGACGGCGAGCCCATCGTGGCACGTGCCATTACGGCCATGCAGGACCACATCGAGGAGCCATTGCCGATCAAGACCCTTGCCCGGATGACCGGCACGACGCAGCGCGGCCTTGAGACCCGTTTCCGCCGTGCGTTTGGCGCCACGCCACGCACCGTCTACCAGCACATCCGTCTGGCGGGTGCGCGGCGGCTGCTCGAGGAGACCGACCTGAGCATTGCGGAAATCGCCGTGCGCTGCGGCTACGGGGACCCCAGTGCGCTCGCGCGCGCCTTCAAAGCGCACTTCGGTCAGTCGCCGACCTCGTGGCGCGAGGCCCACCGGGGCCCTCAGATCGTTCGCCGCGCAGGCGTCACACAGAATTAAGGCCACGCAAGCCACAGCGTCGCGCCGACGTCGCCCAGGAAGGTCGATGCTGAGGTGAACGAGATTTAACGGCGCTGCGCGCGCGATGACATCGCCGCGTTACGCTGCATCTGCTAATACGCCTAAAGTCGTGGTGAGCGCGCATATTCCGGTCACTGTCCGCGCAGGCAGCGCTTGGACGCCCCGTGTGGAACGCCGGTCCCGCCCGCCCATCGCCCGCCGCCCTTTCGGCCGGTGCGCGCCTCACGACGGCGCCCAACCACCGGCGCACGCTTTCAAGTCGCCTGCCGATCCGGCCCGAACGCTGTGTCGGCCGCGCAAAACCAGCGAGGCAATCAATGGCCATCACCCTCAAGATCAACGGCGAAGAGCGTGCGCTCGACGTCGACCCCGAGACGCCGCTGCTCTGGGCGCTGCGCGACGACTTGGGCCTGACGGGCACCAAGTACGGCTGTGGCATCGCCCAGTGCGGTGCCTGCACAGTGCTGATGGACGGTTTCGCCACCCGCGCCTGCCAGACGACCGTCGGCTCGATCGAGGGCGCGGAGATCACGACCATCGAAGGTCTCGCCGGCCGCGAGGCAGATGCCGTGCAGGCCGCATGGACCGAGATCGATGTTCCCCAGTGCGGATACTGCCAGTCCGGGCAGGTCGTCGCTGCCACGGCCCTTCTGCGCGAAACGCCGAAGCCGAGCGACGAGGACATCAACGCGGCCATGTCCGGCAACATCTGCCGGTGTGCCACGTACGTGCGCATCCGCCAGGCGATCAAGAACGCCGCCGAAACGCTGGAGGGCTGACCATGACCGTAATGACCACACGACGCGATATCCTGGCGGGCGCAGCCGGTCTGCTGGTTGCCGTCAGCCTGCCGGTGCCGGCGCGCGCGCAATCAGGTGCCGCAGCCGCCATTCAGGGCACGTCCGACGCCGGCTTCGCGCCAAACGCCTTCATCCGGATTGCGGCCGACAACACCGTAACCATCCTGATCAAGCATCTGGAACTCGGGCAGGGCGCCTTCACCGGCCTTGCGACACTGGTGGCCGATGAGCTTGACGCGGACTGGGGCCAGGTCCGCGCCGAGCATGCGCCTGCAGACGTGAAAAAGTACGCCAACCTGATGTTCGGTATGCAGGCCGTCGGTGGCTCCACGGGCCTTGCGAACAGCTACACCCAAATGCGCCAGGCCGGCGCAGCGGCGCGCGCCATGCTGGTCGAGGCGGCTGGCGCTGAATGGGGCGTTCCCGTCAGCGAAATCTCTGTTTCCAAGGGTGAAATCAGCCACGCGGGCTCCGGGCGCAGCGCACCGTTTGGCACGTTTGCCGACGCTGCCGGGGCGCTCACCCCGCCGGCCGAGCCCAAGCTGAAGACGCCGGATGCGTTCGTCTACATCGGTAAGGCGACACCGCGGCTCGACAGCGCGGCCAAGTCAACCGGGGCGGCCATCTTCACCATCGACAAGGCGATGGACGGCATGGAGACGGTTGTCATCGCCCATCCGCCGCGCCCGGGCGCGAAGGTCGCGACGCTTGACGCGAGCGCTGCCGAAGCGATGGCCGGCGTCGCACGCGTGACTCAGGTACCGCAGGGCGTCGCCGTTTATGCAAGCGACATGTTCACCGCCCTCAAGGCGCGTGACGCGCTCAAGATCACCTGGGACGAAAGCGGCGCTGAGCAGCGCTCCAGCGAGGAGATGTACGCCGCCTTTTCGTCTGCCGCGCGCTCGACAGGGACGGTGGCAGAGCAGGCCGGTGACGTGGACGCAGCACTCGCCACAGCGGCGACGACGCTCGAAGCGGAATACCTTTTTCCTTACCTTGCGCACGCACCGCTTGAGCCGCTTGACGGCGTGATCACGCTCAAGGACGGCACGGCGCAGGTCTGGCTGGGGTCACAGCTCCAGACCGTTGACCAGCAGGTCATCGCCGGCGTGCTCGGCATTGCGCAGGATCAGGTCGCCGTGAACACCATGCTTGCCGGCGGCAGCTTTGGACGGCGTGCGCAGCCGGCCTCTGAGTTTGCTGCCGAGTTGGCCGCACTCGCCAAAGCGGGAGGCGACGGCACATACAAGCTCGTGTGGACCCGCGAAGACGACATCACCGGCGGCTACTACCGCCCGCTGACCGTGCACCGGCTACGCGGCGGCCTCGACGGTGACGGCAACATCGTGGCCTGGGAGAACGTTGTCGCCAACCAATCCATCCTGGAGGGCTCACCCTTCGAGGCGGTGCTGGTGAAGGATGGGATCGATGCCACGTCCATCGAGGGATCGCGCGACCTGCCCTATGCGCTGCCCAACATGCGCGTGAGCTGGCAGAAGATGACCAGCCCGATGCCGGTGCTGTGGTGGCGGTCGGTCGGCCACACGCACACGGCATATGCCACCGAGACGTTCCTTGATGAGCTTCTGACCAAAGCCGGCAAGGACCCTGTCGAGGGACGCTTGGCGCTCCTGAAGGATGATCGGGCCCGTGAGCGCGCTGTGCTGGAGCGGGTGGCGGAGATATCGGGCTGGTCCGGTGCCAAAGCCGGGCAAGACCGTGCCCGCGGCGTCGCGCTTCACAAGAGCTTCAACAGCTACGTGGCCATGGTGGCCGAAGTCTCTCAGGGCGATGAAGAGGGACTGCCGCGCGTGCACAAGCTGTGGGTGGCGATCGACTGCGGTGTTGCCGTCAACCCGGACATCGTGCGCGCTCAGATTGAGGGCGGCTCAGCATATGGCCTGTCAGCGGCGTTCTTTGAGGAGATCACGTTGCGCGAGGGAGGCCGCATCGCGCAGTCCAACTTCGACACGTACCGCGTGTTGCGGATGGGCGAAATGCCCGAGATCGAGGTGTCGATCATCGATAGCGCGGCCGATCCGACCGGCGTGGGCGAGCCCGGTACGCCGCCGGCGCCGCCAGCCGTTGCAAACGCGTGGCGTGCATTGACGGGCACATCCGTGCGCCGGCTGCCGTTCGTCGCGCCGGTGGTCTGATGTCCCGGGCCTGACATTTGCTTCTTGCCGGCACCAAGCCCTCGAGCACATGTCAGAAGCATATGGCAGACCTGACGACCTGGGAGCTCGGCGTTTCTGACGCCGGGCTTTTTTCATCTTGGAACCCTGAGCCCGTGCGCTTGCTTGCGCTGGTCGCCGGGACGCGGCAAATCTGAGCACCGGACGACGAGGGCCCATGGCGATCCCATTGAAAAGCTGCGCAGCCATCGTCCTGGCGGCCGGCAGGGCGACCCGCATGCCGGGTCAGCACAAACTGTTGCGCAAAATCGCCGGTGCCCCGGTGCTGGCCCACACCTTGGGCCGGATCAACGGCCTCGGCCTTGCCGAAACGCTGGTGGTGACCGGTCGCGATCAACAAGACGTGGCCGCCACGGCGACCGAGGCTGCACCGCACGCGCGGATTGTTCACAACCCTGCGTTCGCTGAGGGCATGGGTGGCTCGATTGCGTATGGGGCGCGCGCCCTCCAAACGCTCTGGGCCGGCCCGGATGCCACGGCTTGCGACGTGCGCGGGGTGTTCATCGTGCTTGGCGATATGCCGGCGATCGCTGCGTCAGTGTTTGCGGCCCTGGCCGATGCGCTCGCCGGGCCCGGTGCCATCGCCATGCCAAGCCACGCCGGGCGACGGGGGCATCCGGTCCTGTTTGCGCAAGACCTTTTGCCGGAGCTGGCCGCGCTGACGGGTGACCAGGGCGCGCGCGCCGTCGTGGCCAGGCACCAGGACCGCGTGCAGGTGGTCGCAACGGCCGACCCCGGCATC
Organism: uncultured Hyphomicrobiales bacterium; assembly: GCA_964527285.1. Classification (GTDB taxonomy): domain Bacteria; phylum Pseudomonadota; class Alphaproteobacteria; order Rhizobiales; family CAZGNQ01; genus CAZGNQ01. Next base: position 15,311 of record CAZGNQ010000033.1, read on the forward strand.
CTCATGGACATCGACACACCTGGCGACCTGAGCAAGGTGGCCGCCGCCCTGTCTCATGGCAGCGTTTGACCGCCCGGTTATTGGCATCGGGCACGCCCCGCCTCCGCCCACCCCGCCCGCGCGCTTTACGGAACCTGAACGCTCTCCACTCACAGTGGGCAAGTGACCCTGTGCCGTGTGCTTTGATGCGCAAGCCGCCCCGCCCGCGAGGCCCTCATGTTCCGCGTTTCCAGAAACGAAGCCGAGATCTTTGTCACCGCCATTCTCTTCGGGCTCGTGGTTCTGGAACTTTGGCAGGCTCGATCCGTGCTTTTCGATTTCTCAGTCACGTCCAGTATGGGGACGGTGAAATCGAACAACTTCTCATTTTCTTTCAACTTCGCCTTCATCGGGACATTCGCCGTGCTCGCCATGGGGCTGGGGCTGCTGGCGAAATCCAGCGGCGTGCCGCGGGCGGTCGCAGCCCCCTTCATCGGGCTGGTCTCGGGCGTGTTCTGGCCGATCATCAATGCGTTGATGGCCCGCGAGGTTGAAGAAAGCACGCTGGTGTTCGGCGTCTGTGGCCTGCTCGCCGGGGCCGTGTTCCACTGGCACCTGTGCGTGCACGAGGCATCGGCCGAGGGCGTGAACGGCGGCGCCAAGGCTGGGGACGGCTCCACCGCGGACAGCACCCCGCCTGCCTGGGTGGAAAAGGCAGTGGCGCGCGGCGCGCAAAACTCAGGCGCTGCGCGTGGCGCCGATCGCGCAACCCGTTACGCCAGTGTTGCAGCTCAATCAGGCGCGCGCTCGACTTCGACCGGACGCTACCGTTCGGCAGGGCCGGTACGCGGGGGCGGCTTCGGCACACGCGGCCGGCATTGATCTGGGCGTTGTGGCCGCCGACACCCGCCCGCGATCAGATCGCCAGATAGCGCAACCGCAGTTCCTCGTCGTCCAGCACCGCCTGTGCCAGCCCGTCAAAGACCACCTCACCAGTATCGAGGATCACCGCGCGGTCAGACAACTGCAGCGCGGCCACGGCATTCTGCTCAACGATGATCGTGGTGATACCGGCGGACCGCACTTCCATGAGCGCCTTCGCGATGTCCTGCCGCACGACAGGCGCGAGCCCCTCGTAGGGCTCATCCAAGAGAAGCAGCTTGACGTCGCGTGTCAGTGCCCGGGCAATGGCCAGCATCTGCTGCTCACCGCCGGACATCGTTGTGCCCTCCTGCTTGCGCCGTTCGGCAAGCCGCGGGAAGAGATCAAAAATCCGCTCGTAGGACCAGCCGTTCCCAGTGTCGTCGGAGATCGTGGCAAGGCGGAGGTTTTCCTCCACCGTCATGCCGGGAATGATCCGCCGATCCTCCTGAACCAGTTGGATGCCCGCCTGCGCGGCCCGATAGTTGGCCATGGTGTGGATCGGCTGGCCATCGAGCCAGATCTCACCCTTGCGCAAGTCCGGAGTGGAGGCGCGGGCGATGCAGCGCAAGGTGGACGTCTTGCCGGCACCATTGCGGCCCAGAAGCGCGAGGATCTTGCCCTCGGGGATGGAAAACCCAACGCCCTGCACGATGTAGCTGTCGCCGTAATAGGCTTCGAGGCCCGAGCAGGAAAAAAAGGCGCCGGTGTCAATGCCGGGCACGTAGCCGGCCCCGCCCTCGGTGTGTGTTTGCACCTGTGCCATCAGACCTGCTCCTCGCCGAGATAGGCTTCGCGCACCTTGGGGTTGCCCTTGATCTCGTCAGGCACGCCCTGGGCGATGACGCGGCCACCCGCCAGCACGGAGATCCGCTCGGCCAGCGAGAAGACCACGTGCATGTCGTGCTCAATCACGACGATGGTGACGCCTGTGGTCTCCTTGATCTGTTGGAGCAGATCAATCGTCGCGTTGGTGTCCGCGCGCGCCATGCCCGCCGTCGGCTCGTCGAGCAGCAGCAGCTTCGGGCGCTGGACGAGGCCCATCGCCAGTTCCAGCCGGCGCTTGTCACCGCGCGACAGGTTGCCGGTCAGGTGGGTCAGGTGATTGCCAAGACCCAGATTTTCCAGGACCGTCGCCGCCTCATCGAGCAGGTCGTCCTGGCGCTCATAACTGGAAAACAGGTCCAGCCCAAACGGCCCGTCCCGGTGCGAGAACATCGGCACCATGACATTCTCGATGACGGTGAGATCCTCAAAGATCTCCGGCGTCTGGAAGACACGCGCCACGCCAAGCTGGTTGATCTCGTGCGGCTTCTTACCGGTCAGCACAGTGCCCTGGAACGTGACACTGCCCGACGTCGGCGGCAGGCGGCCGATGCACACATTCAACAACGTCGACTTGCCCGCCCCGTTGGGCCCGATGATGGCGTGGGTCTCGCCATCGCGAATATCGAGGGTCACATCGCTCAGGGCTTTGAGGCCGCCGAACTCCTTGTGAACATCGTCGATGTGCAGGAGGATTTCGCTCTCCATGGACGCATATCCTCCTATTCAGCCGGTTGCGGGTTGGCGCCGGCCGGTGCCTTACCGTCCGGAGTGGTGGTGCCACGCTTGCGCCCACCAGGCTGGTCAAAGTCCGTGATCGAGCCCTCGCCGACAATGTCACGCTGGCCGGATTTGCCGATGCTTGTGACACCCTTGGAGTGCTTGATGCCGAGTGCCTTCATGACGCCTTCCATCAGGCCGCCTGGCAGAAAGATCACCACCAGCATGAAGAGCAGGCCCAGCGTCAGATGCCAGCCCTTGCCGACGAACGGGTAGACCACGGTCACGATGGCATCGCCGAGGGCATCAGGCATCCAGGCCACCCACCCCTCCAGGATCGTGGAATTGATCTTGGAGATGATGTTTTCCATGTACTTGATGAGGCCTGCGCCAAGCACGGGCCCAAGCAGCGTGCCCGCACCCCCGAGGATGGTCATGAGAACCACCTCGCCGGATGCCGTCCAGAACATCCGCTCCGGTCCTGCCTGGGTGTCCATCGCAACCATAAGGCCGCCTGCAAGACCGGCGTACATGCCGGAGATCACGAACGCTGCGAGCGCGTAAGGCCGCGTTGCAACGCCGGTGTAACCGAGGCGGTTCTGGTTGGATTTCACGGCTCGCAGCATCAACCCGAAGGGCGAGCGGAAGATGCGGATGGCGAGATAGAACGAGGCCAGCATCATGAACGCCGCCACGTAATAGCCGACGTTGAAGGTGAACTCCCACCCCCCCATGCTCATCACGTAGCTTGAGGTCATGTCGAAGCCGAAGAGGTTGGCTTTCGCCACCTCCCCAGTCTCAAGCGCGGCGTCCAGGATGCGCGGATCGCTGCTCTTAGGCTGCAGACCCGTCTCACCGCCCGTGATCGGCGTCAGAACGGAGTAGGCGAGCGCATAGGACATCTGGGCGAAGGCCAGCGTGAGGATCGAGAAGTAGATCCCCGACCGGCGCAGCGAAATGAACCCGACAAGCAGGCTGAACAATCCGGCAACGACGATACCGAGGAAGATCGCTGGGATGATGTTCATCGTCAGCAGCTTCATCATCCAGATCGCCGCATACGACCCAGCCCCGAGAAACGCAGCGTGACCGAAGCTGAGATAGCCCGTCAGCCCGAACAGGATGTTAAAGCCGATCGCGAAGATGCCGAAGATCACGAAGCGCTGCATGAGGTCGGGATAGCCGGCATTGAACTGCGCGAGGCCTGAATCGACCGGAAACGGGTTCAACAGGAAAGGCGCGAGAATTGTGAGCACGGCGACGAGCAGAAGCAGCCGGAAATCCGCGTTGGTCAGTCCGAGCATGTGATTAATCCTCCATCACACCGGCGCGCCCCATCAGCCCGCGAGGGCGTGTGAGCAGCACGATGATGGCGACGAGATAAAGAATGACCTGGTTGATGCCGGGCAACACATCCAGCACTGCCCCCATGGAGGCGAGGCTTTCCAGGACCCCGAGCAGGAAGCCGGCCAAGACGGCGCCTGCGAGCGAGCCCATGCCGCCGACCACGACGACGACGAAGCTGAGCACCAGGAAGTCCATGCCCATGTGATAGTTGGGCGAGTTGATCGGCGCGTACATCACGCCCGCAAGGCCGGCCACCGCGGCGGCGAGGCCGAACATCAACGTAAAGCGCCGGTCGATGTTGATGCCCAGCAGGCCAACGGTTTCCCGGTCCGCCATGCCTGCGCGCACCACCATGCCAAATGTCGTGAACTGCAGAAAGGAGAACACGCCGCCGATGATGATTGCGGCAAACAGGAAATAGATCAGACGCCAGTATGGATAAATGATGGTGTTTTCAGCAAAGCCCAGCATGGCCCCGAAATCGAATGAGCCGGCGAACGCTGGCGGTGCTGGCGTCGGGATCGGGTTCGCCCCGTAGAAGAATTTGATGATCTCTTGAAGGACAATCGCCAAACCGAACGTCACAAGAATTTGGTCGGCGTGCGGGCGCTTATAGAAATGACGGATCAGCCCACGTTCCATAACGACGCCGATCAGCATCATCACCGGTATGGAGAACAGAATCGCAATCGGAACCGACCACTCAATGATCGTCGATGATGCCGCCTGCCCGAAAAAATCCTGGATATAGGGGACGTCAACCTTGAGCGGATTGCCGAGAAAATCCGTCCGTGATGGGTCCACTTCCGTGTACGACAGCGTCAGCAGTCGATTGAGCGTAACAGCGCAGAAAGCCCCGATCATGAAGAGAGCGCCGTGGGCAAAGTTCACCACGCCCAACGTGCCGAAAATCAAGGTGAGGCCAAGCGCGATCAATGCATAAGCGGACCCTTTATCGAGCCCGTTAAGCACCTGTAGGACTATCGCTTCCATGCGGGTACTTCCGTTGGTTCCCGCGCGGCGGACCGAAGCGGGTAAGACGTCGCAAGGGCAGAGAGATCAGGGCGGCGCGCAATGGCCGCCCTGTTTCAAGCGCTCGGTATTAAGCGCCGGCGTTGCAGGTGCCGATCGCAACCGGGTTGCCCTGGCCATCGCGCATCTGCGGATGATCCCAGGCGTACGTGACCTTATCGACCGGCGTGACCTCAACGATCTCCAGCAGGTCGAAATCGGACGACGGGTTCTCTTTACCCTTCACCACGAGCACGTCTTTGAAGCACTGGTGGTCTTCGGCACGGTAGAGCGTCTTGCCGTTGCCAAGGCCGTCGAACTCGAAGCCTTCGAGCGCTTCAACAATGCCGCACGGGTTGAAGGTGCCGGCACGCTCAGCGGCGTCAGCATAGAGCAGCGCCTGGACGTAGCAGGTGTGCGCGGCCTGGGACGGCGGGAAGCCGTACTTCGTGCCGAACGACTTCACGAACGCCTTCGAGCCCTCGTCCTGCAGCGACCAGTGCCAGTTCGTGGAGCCGAAGATGCCCTTCA
>CAZGNQ010000034.1:0-20128 GCA_964527285.1 uncultured Hyphomicrobiales bacterium
GCCGGCTATCTCGTCCATTTGGTTCTTGATGAGATCTACAGTGTCGATTTCATTGATAACCGGGTCAAGCGCTCGTTCGGAACGGCGATGAAGCTCTTCGATGTCAAAGAGCCGAGAACAACCGGCCTTCTTGTGGCTGGCATCACCATTTTCTTTTTCGCAAGCCCGGCCTCGGCACCCGCGATCGAGGCGATCACGTCAGAGCGCGCCATGTACGTGGTATCGGATCGCCTGTGGCCGCAGAATGGATGGTTCGCCAGTGAGCCCGCTGGCACGTTGGCGCACGTGCGTGTGGAGACGCTAGAGCCTCATGCTCCTGATGCTGCTGGCGGCGAGGGAACCTTGCCACCCGGCACTGCCCGTACGGGGGACGCCGCTGGCGGTTCTGCACATCTGATGCACGCCGGCGACGATGTTCGCTAGGAGCCTGTCCTGATACGTTCCAGGGCGGTCTCGTCGCTCGATGCGGCACGCGTGTAGAGAGAAAGCTGGCCGTAAATACAAAGAGGTGGGGCTGTCGTGCGCTGCCGCGCGGAGTTGGGGCAGTCCTACGACGAGCACGCTCGTGTGCTGTTGCAGGCTGACCTGAGCGCGCGTCGTGTCGCGCCCGAGGCGCGACGGTGGTCCGTCAACACCCGCGGGCAAGTCAGCGCGCGCCGGGTCACCCAACTCATGCAATCAGGCGCTTGAGATAGTCGTTCGCGATGTCGCGTGCGCTGCGGTTGGTCAGCGTCGGCAGCCGCCGCGTCGCGTCCAAGGATGACAACGCATACAGCACGATGAAGGCATCCTCGCCACGCGTATCCGAAGATACACCATTGGTTTTCGGCGCTTGCTTTTTACGCGATGGCTTGATTTCAGCCTGCGTCGCCTCCGAAAGACCATTGGTCAAATGCTCGCGCAGCGTTTCGGCGATTGTTGTTTCAATGGACGCGATCAGCGCTTTGTGCTCATCCGGCTGGACTGATTTCCTCGAAACAATTTCATCAGCGATCAACGGCCAAATGTTGGAATGCGCCGCAGAGAATTCAAAGAACCGATTGACGGTGTTTTCGAGATCGCCATTATCGGTCGACTGAACTTCGTCAGCAAGGAATTGCGCGAGTTCCCGAAGTAGGCGAATTTCGACGTGCCATTTGATGTCGTCGATATTCTTGAAGACGTTATACAAAGTGCCGGGCGAGTATTTTATGGCGCGCGCTATTTCTCGCGCGGACAGTGTCTCTGTTCCCCGTTCTTCAATGATTGATCTCGCAGCCTCCAGGATGAGTTCGCGAAGTTCTTCCTGCGTCTTTTGCGGACGTCTAGGCATGACCCACCTTTTGTGTTTCGTGCGTTCGGATCGGTGCGAGTGCGCTTGCTCCGACATCCAAGTTAGTTTTACGCACCCTTGTTCTGAACGTTTGGATTTTAGGAAAAACTGAAGTCTCAAACTGAGCGACGTGTCAATACATTGCTTCTTCGTCATCCGCATTCGCGCATATCGGCGTTTCGGAAAACTTCTCCGTCGGCCCATTCTAACACAGACAAAGACCTCAAAAGGGATGTGAAACAATGTTCACTGCCTCGAGATCGACGAAGGTTAACCGCAAACTTCACAGCGGTGCAACCAGAACCGCAAGCGCGTTGGTGAGCCGCCGAATTTGAGTCGACGCGTAGAGGTTCAAACGTCGCAAAGCGCAATGGGGAGCCAGCTCTGAAATGACGGCAATTGAACGGGTGGCTGCACTCCCATGGCCCTGCGAAAGGCGATTGATGTGCCAGTAGTCCCTAAATTAAGACATAACACGAAAGTTTTTCGCGCGGGAATTCTGGCAATAATCAGGCAGAGAACAGTTGAGCGCGATCGAACGTTTGGCTCAGACCAAACTTTGAGCCGCACCAATGAGGGGATAAATACGCGCAAAGCTGGCATTACGGTGATGCTTAGAATGCATCGTTTTCATGCCTTCATTCCACGTATTGCAGTGGCCTTGAATAAAATCGGTCAATCTATTGAATGGCATGTGCGCCTTGTGGAGGCGACGCTGCCGCAATGATTCGGTCGCACGCAGCGGCGCGGGGGTTGATCAGCGGCAATCAATTGGCAATAGGCGACGCGTACATGATGCGGCAAATTTATGTCAACGGTGAGACGTTTTTGCGGTCTTTATCCTGCGCTCTGACACCACTGCCAGCGCACACACCGTTTTTCCGAGAAGATAAATGCGTGTATGATCCCGCGCGTGGATCATACACCGTTCGCGACAATCCGACGACGCCGCAGCGTTGTGGAGCGTATGTCCTGAACGACCAACACGATCAGCAGTCGTCACAGAGCACCACGGAAGTGGAGCGTGGCCGGTTCACGGCGCGGTCCTGAAGTGTCAGGGTGCAATCGGTGTCCTCATCCTGGGCGCCGTTGCACAATTTAACATTACCCGTAATGTTATTCAGCGCCTTGAAGAAAAACGGCTCGAACGTATAGGTCACGTTGACCACGATCATGCCCTGGTCAGCGCCGATCACGTCCTTGTCGATGTCCGTGTAAGCGTCGCCCGTTGTGTAGTCGGCGGTGCTGCCACGGAACTCCGCAGCATCAAGTCCGCTGCAACCTGCGCGCGGCGACAGGGACGCATCATCAAACTTGTAGCCCCATTCGAGCGTGACGTTCTTGTCCGCGTCACTGCGAAGGCTCAGCATCTCGATCTCCAAATCGTCGATCCGGGTGCCGATTGCTTTGGCTGTCGCGAGCAGGTGGTTTGAGATGCTCACCGACTTATCGAGGTCGCACAGATCAACAGAAACCTGCCGAGCCAGAATATCCGAAACTGAGGCAGCGATCGTCTTGACCCGGCGATCAATTGACAGCGCCTGCCCAAAGTCAACCGCGCCCACATATAGCCCAAACAGAATGGGTGCGATGAACGCGAATTCGATGGCGGCTGCGCCCTGTTCATCACGGCTAAAACGGCAAAGTTCGCGTTGTCCAAGCGGCAACATTATTGTCAAGCTCCTGGCGGTTGGCAGCGGCGATGACCAAAGTTGGCTGACGGTTCGGTTGATGCGGCGGGTGCCGCATCATTCAGAAGGGTTCGTTCACAAAGGCGATGGCGGAGATGATTGTTTCGGTGCCGTCAGCCTGCGTCTTCAGGTTGTGAAAATCGGTCATGCCCACGATCTTGAAGCCGTAATAAGCGCTGAGCAGGACGATGTCGTCGCCGACGCCCAGGTTCCAGCTTGTCAGACTATCGGGATCGACGGTGCCGTCGGCCTTGAATGTGCCCGGCAATGGCAGGTCGGCGAAGCGATCGGCGGATCGCGCATCGAGCTCCAGGTTTTGCATGCAGCGCGGCAGCGTTCGTGCGATGTCGCAAATCAGCTGCTTCATCTCGTCTTCGGTGATCGCCAGCATGGCATCCGGATCATCCGGATCGACTTTGAATTCTTGGGCCTGACCTGTTCGGATCAGGCGCGCGGCCTCTTGAACCGCGTTGTCGAGTGATTTGTTGGCAAAAAAGCTGAGTGACAGCTCGATAATGCCAAAAATAAGCATGAGGAATGGCAGCAACAGAAAGCCAAGTTCGATGGCTGTCGTGCCGCGCTCGCGGTGACGCCGTCGACGCGTCGGCAAGCGCAAGTGGGGAATGCGGAGAGAGATGGAACCGGACATGACACCACTGGACGTTACGCTGAACACGCCCCAGCTTTGCGCGAACGAAGTTAAAAGTTGATTAAAAGAATAGAGATAGATGTGCCCATCGTTGCTATGGTTAATTGTGGCGCAAGGCAGTTTATGAAGGCTTAAGTCTGAAGCAAATTACGCAACGCTCGAAAGTTGACCATTGCGTGTGCAGTGAGAAGAGTTTGCGCCGCGGGTCCTGCGCGTTATCTCACGCAAAACCCGCATTGGTATTGGGTTATTCGCCGATCCCGGCCGATGCGGCGTCCGCGTTACTCGCCGCCCGTCGCAACGCCGCTCTTCTTGGCCGCCGCGCCCACAACGGCGCCGAAGTGATCCACGTCATCGCCAACTTTGATCACCGGCTGGCAGACAGGCACACAATTGAAGCTTGCGCGTTTGTCCCCACGCACAAGATTGACGATCTTGCGGTCGTCGGTGCGGACGATCAGGCGGTGGTGAGCCATTACTTCCGAGCGCGAGTTCAACAGGATCATATTCGTCATGCCAAATGTCTTGCCGGTGATGACCAGCAGACGGCGTGACTGAATGTTGACCGCCGCGACGGACGGATTGCCGATGATCACGTCTGAGACGTCTTCCTGCAAGCGGAGCAGGCGGGCCTGGTCGTAATCGACATAATAATCTTCGAAGGGTGGGAGTTCGGTTGCCGTTGCGTTGCTGGGTGCGGCGCCGAAGGCGAACGCGGCCAGCAGTGCAACTGCCGTTGCACGGCGGGTGCGGCGGTGAACCCGTGCAAAGAGCATCATGGTAATCTCCTGTCGGATTTGAGCTTTGGCAGCCAAACTAGTGGGAATCTGTTAACGAACGGCTACCAGTCGGTGGCAGCGTGTTCCGAAACGGTACGGGCGTCTCTCATTTGGCGTTAAAGGGCGCAAGGCGCTGATGGAGAAAGGGCAGATCTTTACGGAAGCGGTCGAGCGTTGCTGAGACATCGGTCCCGACTTGATGAGGGGATTGAGCCTGCAACCCTTCGGGCGCATCTGACAGATTCGCGCTTTATATACATAGAGCGAGTTGGGTGGGGGCTTTCTGATGCAAACAGCGCGGCGGAGGAGCGGCACTGGGGGCCCTGAGTGGGCCTTATTGACCGACCTCTTTTTAGAATGCGATGGTCGGGGCGGGCGCGTGTCGGGCTAAAAACGCCACGACGCTTCCACAAAACTCCATGAAAACGCTGTGTTCTTTCGTACGGCCGGCCCCGCGCTGAGGCGTGCGTCGTGTAGTGCGCGGCCTCGCTGCCGACCCTGGAATTGGCCCGCGTCGAGCGATGGCAATGCGGACTGCGCCATGCCCGACCCGAACGGTTTCACATCATCAATGAAAATGCTGGTCGCCTTTACCTCCTATTAAATGGGTGAGGGTATCACCGTGCCAGCTCATCGAGCGGTTTCGCAGTCCCCCGATGAGTGGTTGTAACCTCTGAGTCTTGGAGATATCCCATGAACGCTCTTTTCGCACGCTTCGTCGCAGACGAGTCCGGTGCTACGGCAATCGAATACGGCCTGATCGCTGCCCTGATCGGTGTTGGCATCATCGCTGCTGCTGACGCTCTCGGCAACCAGATCTCTACAACGTTCGGCTTCATCGAAGGCGAGCTGGCCAACGGCTCCACGCGCTAATCTGCGCACGGTGTAAGTTGGGAGGCCACGCGCATTGCGCGTGGCCTTTTTTTTTGGCCTTAATCGAGCGGGATTGGCAACAGAATTTACGGTCTGAAAAGCACGACTTGCAGTACAATCAAGATCGTCGAGCACTTCAGTTGCCTTTACTCCCCATTAAAGTGTTTGGCCTATACCTCACTACAGCTCAAACAGCGGTCTCGCAGTCCCGCACTGAGCTAATTGTAACCTCTGAGTCTTGGAGATATCCCATGAACGCTCTTTTCGCACGCTTCGTCGCAGACGAGTCCGGTGCTACGGCAATCGAATACGGCCTGATCGCTGCCCTGATCGGTGTTGGCATCATCGCTGCTGCTGACGCTCTCGGCAACCAGATCTCTACAACGTTCGGCTTCATCGAAGGCGAGCTGGCCAACGGCTCCACGCGCTAATCTGCGCATGGTGTAAGTTGGGAGGCCACGCGCTTTGCGCGTGGCCTTTTTTTTGTTCTTTTGCCTGATGTTAACGGCTTCGGACGCATCTTCAGTCCACCTCAACCAGGATGGACGATGCGATGTTCGAGCTGATTGTTATTGCTGCGTTTGGCACGCTGGTGGTTACCGCCGGTATGACTGACTTGATCAGTTTGCGGATCCCCAACAAGGTCTCCGCTGCGCTCGCCCTCGCTTTTTTTCCGGTTGCACTCATTTCCGGCGCGTCCTGGGAATTGATTGGTACAAACCTGCTGATCGGTGGTGCCGTCTTGGCGGTTGCCGTGGTCCTTTTCGCACTGAAGGTCTTGGGCGCAGGTGATGGCAAGCTGATTGCGGCCCTGTCGCTTTGGTTTGGTTATGATCATCTTTTGGGCTTTCTTTTTGCGACATCGGTTGCAGGTGGTGTGCTTTGCCTCGCAATCATTGCCTATCGTATGAGGCCCCAGCCTGTCTTTCTGATCGGCATGGGTTGGGCGGATCAATTGCACACGCCGGCCAAGAAAATCCCTTATGGTCTTGCCATTGCGGCGGGTGCGCTTTTGGAGTTGCCGAACATATCTTGGCTGTTGGCTTAGCGTTTTCATCCGACGTTTGCACCACGGCGGCTGGCAAGCTCGAATGCAAACGTCGGCTGTGCCCCGCGCACCCCGTATCAACGCGTTGATCGGGCGGAATGGCAACGCTCGGCGGCGCGTTGACCCTTTTGGCGCGCAGCGCCCAATCACCAAGGCGCGATCATCGATGCTCTCCCTTTGGGCGGGATTGCGCTGCTTTCGACCTGTGCCGTTCTTTTTGTATTGTGCAGATTCTGCAGGTGCCTGGCCGGCGAGGGCGTCGTCCCCCTTCTGCGCAGCGCGAAATATTCAACCTTTACGTCGCGAAATTTATTTTGACAAATGGATCGAATCGCTAATCGCGCGTTTTTGCCATTCTATGTGTTCGAGCGTCAACAAAGCGTGTGGCGCGGTGCTTTATGAACCAGCTCGGCGATGACTTTAACCAGACATTGACGTTTGCATGCGATTTTGTAGGCACGCGAAACACGTATCACGTATCGGCTGAAGGAAATGAGCTGCCATGAACCGGGCGAGAATTGCCGTTTTCATCTTTGCGCTTGCCGCAGCCGGCGGCGCAGCGATGCTTGCAAAGAAAATGCTATCGCGACCCGCAGAAGTTCGCGAGGTCGTGAAGACACAGTATGACACGGTTCAGGTGCTGGTCGCATCCAAAGAGCTGCGGCTTGGCGATACGGTCCAGGCCGGTGGCCTGCGCTGGCAGGAGTGGCCGCGCGATAACATTTCCGGCGGCTACATCGTTAAGGAACAGAAGCCCCAGGCCGTCACGGATATGACCGGCGCCATTGCACGGGCTCCTTTCCTGCGCGGCGAGCCGATCAAGGAAGAAAAGCTCATCCGCGGCCCTGGCGGCGTCATGGCGGCGATCCTGCCCAAGGGCATGGTGGCGGTCTCCACGAGCATTCAGGAAGAGACGGCCGCGGGCCGTTTCATCCTGCCCAATGACCGTGTGGACGTCATCCTGACCCGGCGCCTGCGCTCCGAAGGCGGCACAAAAGAGCAGTTCGTCGCCGATACCCTCTTCCGCAACATCCGCGTGCTGGCCATCGGGCAGACGCTGGAAACGCAGAATGAAAAGCGCACCGCAAGTGGTGGCACAGCGACCCTCGAGCTCACGCCGGCACAGGCAGAGACGCTCGCGCTGGCCAACACAATGGGCAGCATCTCCCTCACCTTGCGCTCGATGGCTGACGCTCTGCCTGGCCAGGGCCTGGAAGGTGAAGGCGCTGAGCTCCTCAAAGAGGATCAAGGCAATAGCGTTAACGTGGTTCAGTACGGCGTCTCATCCCGACAGTACGGCGTAAAATAAACTCCATTTCGGTCGCTTGAAAGGTGCTGTGATGCAAACAGTTCTCCACACGACGCGACTGGTGACCTGCCTCCTGGGACTGTTTGTATTTGTGTCTGCGAGCCTGGGCCTGGTTTTCCAGACGGCGACTGCGAAGGCAGACGCCGGTTCGCGCCATCAATCCTTCATGCGGGTATCGTTCGATACCCATCTGCCGATCCACCGCAAGGTGACGGTCGGCCACAAGAAATCGATGATCGTGGAGGTGCCTCGGGATCTCCGTGACGTCGTCGTCTCCGAGCCGCTGATTGTCGATGCGCTGGTCCAGACGGCCAACCGCGTTTACCTGATCGGCAAGGACATCGGCAACGCGAATGCCTTCTTCTTTGATCAGAACGGCGAGCGCATCATGACGCTGGAAATCAGTGTCGAGCGCGATCCGCGTCCGCTTGAGGATATGCTGAACAAGCTCATTCCGAACGCGGCGATCAAGGTCGAGGTGATGGCAGACACCTTCATCCTGACCGGTACGGTGCCGCGCCCGATCGACGCCAACCGTGCATCCGATCTTGCCCGCCGTTTCGCCGTTCCTGATGCGAAGAACGAGGGTAAATCCCAAAGCAAGGTTGTCAATTATCTCGCGGTCCAGGGCAAAGAGCAGATCATGCTCAAGGTCACGATCGCGGAGATGAACCGGGATGTGATCAAGCGGTTCGGGGTCAACGGCAGCAACTTCTTCCTGAACCAGCAGAACTCGTTCGCCTCAACGTTTCTGGATTTTCCGGTCACCGGCGGTACGGGCATCAACAACTACCTGCTTGGCAACGTGGGCGGTGAGGATTGTATCGTGCCGGGCGGAATCGGTGTGCCGGGTACAGTTGGCAACTTGGGTCAGGGCGCTGCGACCTTTCCGAACAACATCCCGGGTGGTTCGTTCAACTGTGTGACGAAAACACTCGAGGCGTTTGAGCGGAGTGGTTTGTCGCGCATCCTGGCGGAACCAAACCTGACGACCATCTCCGGCGAGACCGCGAGCTTCCTGGCAGGCGGTGAGTTTCCGATCCAGATCTTCGAGGACGGCGGCTTCGGCGTTGAATACAAGCAGTTCGGTGTCAGCCTGGCATTCACGCCTTTCGTGCTTTCTTCAGGCCGGATCAGCCTCAAGCTGTCGACCGAGGTCTCAGACGTTGACGCCACACTGTCGACCACAACCGGCATCGGTATTGCGGTCCGCCGTGCAAACTCCACGGTCGAACTGCCGTCGGGTGGCTCGATGGCGATCGCCGGTCTGATCTCCGATAACACCCTGCAGAACATCGACAAGGTGCCTGGGCTTGGCAAGTTGCCCATCCTCGGCACGCTGTTCCGCAGCCGGGATTTCCGCTCCCAGGAAACGGAGCTCGTGATCATCATCACGCCGTTCCTCGTCAAGCCGACCCACCGTTCGCAACTGGCGCGCGCGGACAAGAATTTCATGCCAGCGTCCGACTTGAAGGGCAATTTCCTTGGTCAGCTGAACCGGATCTACGGTGAAAAAACCGAGATTGCGGCCGGCAGCACCAAGGACGTTGGCTGGATTGTCGAGTGACCGGACCGGATGAAGGAGCAAAAATCATGCAACGTACTGCACCTTGCACAATCCCGGGTCCGAAGACACGCCGCGCCGGCGTGACCCGGGCCACGGCCATCACGCTCAGCGCGTGTGCGGCCATTGCGTTGGCCGGCTGCTACAAGGATCGCCCGCATCAGGATACTTATGTCCTCGGGTGGACGATGCCTGATCCCTCTATGCGCCATCCCATCATCGTCACCGACGCTCCGGTGGTGATGGAGGTCGACGCACCGCGCGGCACGACGGGGCTTAATTACACGCAGCAGGCACAAGTTGGCTCGTTTCTTGGCGAGTATCGCGAAGGTGCCAATGGCCTGCTGACCGTGGCAGCCCCAAGCGGTAGCCGTAACGCCCACGCTGCCTCGCGTGCGGCCCACAGCATCCGTCACCTGGCGAACAAGATGGGCATCTCGAATGCCGACATCGCCATGACACCCTACGCAGCCCGCGGCCACCACGCCGCTCCCGTCCGGATTTCCTTCTCCAAGGCCGTTGCCAACGCGCCGAAGTGCGGAGAATGGCCGGAAAACCTCGCGAATTCGGATCGCAACGCCAACTATCACAACTTCGGCTGCGCCCAGCAGCAGAACCTTGCGGCAATGATTGCGAACCCGAGGGACCTTCTGGAGCCAAGCCAGCTCGACCCGACGCCGTCGGAGCGTCGTGACGTACGCTGGCCGAAGTATATCGCCGGTGAGACGACCGGCGCTGAACGCTCTGGTGAAGAGCAAGCTGGTGTGGAGGAATAATCGTGAGCAACCTCGCCCTCACTGCAGCCGACGCGACGGCCGAGCGCGTCGATGCCATGGAGACGGCCCTGTCGTCTCCCCAGGCTGCGCAAGCGGCCGCTGCCGTCCCGGCGGCACCGGTGCAGCAGGCCTATGCCGCTCCGGTCCCGGCGGAATACTCGCATGAGGATGAGGAGTTGCGGGATCGGGCACGTCCGGTCCCGCGGATTTCCATCCAGGCGTTCTGTGAGGATCCGCAGACGGCCCATGCCCTGCAGACTGTGGCGTCGGACCGCCGGATGGCCAAGACGCATTTTGCCGTCCACACGGGCGGCATCGATGCGGCCGTTGCGAACTACGTTGAGGCGCCAACGCCCAACCTGATCATCCTGGAATCCGCCAAGCAGGGCGAGGCAATGATTGCCGACCTCGATCGCCTCGCGGAGTACTGCGACGTGGACACCAAAGTGGTCGTCATTGGCCACGTCAACGACGTCTGGCTGTTCCGCGCGCTCATGGAGCGTGGCGTCAGCGATTACATCATCGGGCCCATCCGCCCGATGCCAATCATGGAGACAATCTCCCGTCTCTATCACGCGCCGGAAAGCGATCCTGTCGGCAACAGCATCGTGTTTGTGGGCTCGCGCGGCGGCACAGGCTCCAGCACGGTCTGCCACAACACGGCCTGGTCAATCTCCGAACTCCTGCAAATGAATGTGGTGATCGCAGACCTGGATCTGGCCTTCGGCACGGCTGGTCTCGATTTCAACCAGGACCCGCTCCAGGGGATCGCTGAGGCACTCGTTGAGCCGGACCGTCTGGACGAGGTGCTGCTCGACCGCCTGCTGACCAAGTGCTCTGAGCACCTCAGCCTGTTCGCTGCACCCGCCGTCCTCGACCGTGATTTTGTCCCCACGGCGGAGGCCTACGAGTGGGTCCTTGATGTCGTGCGCCAGAGCGTTCCTTACGTGGCGATCGACCTGCCGCACGTCTGGACGGCCTGGTCAAAGCAGCAGCTCATGCTTGCAGACGAGGTGGTGATCACGGCGACGCCGGACCTGGCGAGCCTGCGCAATACCAAGAACCTCGTCGATCTGTTGTCCTCCGGCCGCTCAAACGATCGCCCGCCGCATCTGGTGATCAATCAGGCGAAGATGTCGAAGCGCCCTGAAATTCCGGTTCAGGATTTCGCCGATGCGTTGTCGCTGCCGGTCACGATGGCGGTCGATTTCGACCCGGTCACATTCGGCTCTGCGGCCAACAATGGCCAGATGATCGCTGAGTATGCCGAAAAGCATAAGGCGGCCGAGCAATTCCGTGAGCTGGCCCTGCTGCTCACTCACAAGACGGCGCCTGCCAAAAAGGGCGGCAATTCGCTCCTGGCGCCGCTGTTTTCCAAGTTGAAGCTCTCCAAGTAAGTCGAGGCTCTTATGTTTGGACGTCGTACAACGATTGATGGCGCCAATGGACCGGCACAGCCCCCTGTGCCGGTTCAGCAGCCGGTGCAGCAGCAGGCGCCGGCTCCGGCACAATCCCAGCCGCAGCGCGCCCCGGCCCAGGCACAAGCGAGTGCCAAGCCTGAGCCGGCGGCACCGCCGAAGGCGCCGGATCAGCCGAATGACGGCGTTCGCAAGTCAGAAAACTATTATGACGTCAAGTCGACGGTCTTCAATGCGCTGATTGATACGATCGACTTGACCCAGCTTTCAAAGCTGGACGCTGCTGCCGCTCGTGACGAAATTCGCGATATCGTTGCGGAAATCGTCGCGTTGAAGAACGTGGTGATGTCCATTGCTGAGCAGGAGGAACTGCTCAAGGATATCTGTAACGATGTCTTGGGCTACGGTCCGCTTGAGCCGCTTTTGGCTCGGGATGACATTGCCGACATCATGGTGAATGGCGCGGGCTGCACGTACATCGAAGTCAGCGGCAAGATGCTTCAGACGTCGGTGCGTTTCGCTGATAATGCGCAATTATTGAACGTATGCCAGCGCATCGTCAGCCAGGTGGGCCGCCGTGTCGATGAATCGAGCCCGATCTGTGACGCCCGCCTCGCTGACGGTTCACGTGTCAACGTGATTGCGCCGCCGCTTGCCATTGATGGTCC
Organism: uncultured Hyphomicrobiales bacterium; assembly: GCA_964527285.1. Classification (GTDB taxonomy): domain Bacteria; phylum Pseudomonadota; class Alphaproteobacteria; order Rhizobiales; family CAZGNQ01; genus CAZGNQ01. The sequence continues at coordinate 12,088 of CAZGNQ010000034.1, forward strand.
GGCGCTCACAATTCGTAAGTTTAAGAAGGACCGGCTGAAACTCGAACAGCTCGTGCAGTTCGGCTCCATCTCGCCAGAAGGCAAGACCATTCTGGAAATCAATGGGCGTTGCCGGTGTAACGTCGTGATCTCTGGTGGTACCGGCTCGGGTAAGACGACGCTGCTTAATTGCCTCACCGGTACCATCGATCACGATGAGCGGATCATCACATGCGAGGACTCTGCGGAATTGCAGCTTCAGCAGCCTCACGTGGTTCGCCTTGAGACGCGCCCCCCGAACCTGGAAGGCGAGGGTGAAATCACCATGCGCCAACTGGTGAAGAACTGTCTGCGTATGCGCCCTGAACGCATTGTCGTGGGTGAGGTGCGTGGCCCGGAAGCATTTGACCTGCTCCAGGCCATGAACACGGGCCACGACGGCTCAATGGGCACGTTGCACTCCAACAGCCCGCGCGAGTGCATCAGCCGTATGGAATCCATGATCATGATGGGCGGTTTCGCACTGCCCTCAAAGACCATCCGCGAAATGATCACTGGTTCTGTCGATGTCATCATCCAGGCGTCGCGCTTGCGCGATGGCTCGCGTAAGATCACGCACATTACTGAAGTGCTCGGCATGGAAGGCGATGTCGTTACGCTGCAGAACATTCTTGTCTACGACATGAAGGGCGAGGATGCGAACGGCAAGATCATCGGTCACCACCGGTCAACCGGTATTGCGCGGCCGCGCTTCTGGGAGCGCGCGCAGTATTACGGTGAAACCGATCGCCTTGCTGAAGCTCTTTCCGCCGCCGAAATGAAGGACGACTTCGGCGCACCGCAGGGAGAGCCCAATGATTGATAATGAAGTACTCCTCATCTTGCTGTTTGCGGGCGCGATTTTTGCCGTTATCATGGCGATTGCGCTGTTGTTCACACCGGACAATAACGCGGCCGAAAAGCGCGTTGAACGGATCAAAACAAAAAAGCGCACCGTAGCCGCACGCTCGGCCGAGGCGCAATCCGCTGACCGTCGCAAGAAGGTCCAGGAAAAGCTAGAAGACGTCGAGACGCTGCGTGCCCAGTCCAAGAAGGTGCCATTGCGTCTTCGCCTGGTCCAGGCTGGATTGTCGATCACGCCGCGGCAGTACTACATCTACAGCGTTTTCTCGGCCATCGCTGGCTTTGCCTTGGGCTTCTTCGGCGGCCTGAGCCCGATGCTCTGCGCGGCCATTGCGTTTGTCTTCGGTCTTGGATTGCCGCGTTGGTTCGTATCGCACCTCGCGAATGCGCGCCAAAAGAAATTCATGAATGAGTTTGCAAACACCCTCGATGTGATGGTGCGCGGTGTGAAGTCCGGTCTGCCTCTGGTCGAGACGCTTGAGGTGGTTTCCACCGAAGCGCCGGAACCTATTCGCAGTGAATTCAAAGAGGTTGTGGAGCAGCAGCGCATCGGGATACCGCTGTCTGAGTGCTTGGATCGCCTGTTCAATCGCATGCCTTTGCCGGACGTGCGGTTCTTCCAGATCGTGGTGACGATCCAGCAGCAGTCGGGCGGTAGCTTGTCTGAGGCGCTGAGCAACCTCTCAGGCGTTTTGCGCGCCCGCACGCAGATGGCGGCAAAGGTCAAGGCGCTTTCCGCCGAGGCGAAGGCATCTGCGGCCATTCTTGCGGCCCTGCCGTTCTTTGTGATGGGGTCGACCTACGCGCTCAATCCTGAATACATCTCAATGCTGTGGCGCGAAAAGGTGGGTCACATGATGTTGACCGGCGCCGCCGTCTGGATGTCGATCGGCGTTCTGGTGATGCGCAACATGATCAATTTCAAGTACTGAGGCCCAGCTTTCGCCACGGCGTGCGAGCCAGAGGCCAGGTGCCAAAACGATCCGTTGAAAAGGCCGCGGCAATTGCCGCGGCCTTTTGTTTTGAGACGTAACGTCGCGGCCAGAGGTAGCCTGCACGTAAAAAAGCGACGTTGGAAAGGGTTTTGAAAAGGCTTTGCCTCACACTGGTGTTGATCCAGTACTGGTTCTCTGGCCCAAACGGGCGTTCAGGGACCCGACCTCGACGGCGGTGCGCTTGAACTCCAGGCGACTGCGCTGGAACTCGTCCATTTTGGCGCCAATGACCTGAAGCGCGAAATGCGGCGGTAGAGAGAAACTCAGAGTTTGTTCCGTGCACGTGCGTGCACCCAACGGGCTCCAGGAATGGCGTAAGACGAGCATGAGCGCGATTGCACTAATTCTGAACCCGCAGTTTGTCTTCATGGTGCTGGTTGGCTTGGCGACGGCAGGCACGATCCTGACGATTGCGATGCCGATCCTGATGCAGGACCGGATGGCCGATCGCATGAAGGCGATGGCCGTCGAGCGCGATAAGATGCGCGCCGCCCGATTGAACGAGCTGCAAAAGGATGGGCGTGGCGGTCTGCGGCGGCGTCCGAAGGAATACATGCTCGAACTCGTCGAGCGGTACGCGCTGCAGCAGTATTTCGACGCCAATGAAATCCGGCTGAGGTTGCGAATGGCCGGTTTGCGTGGTGAATCGCCTTACATCACATTCCTGTTCTTCAAGGCGATCGGTCCGATCATCGGCTTTTTCCTCACCTTCGGCTTTCTCTACATCTCAAAATTTGCCGCGGCCTGGTCGCCGATGATGAAGCTGGGTGTCAGCCTGGGCATGGCCTACATCGGCTTCATGGCGCCGAACATCTTCGTCACCAACCTGATCAAGCGTCGCCAGCAGGCGATCAGTTATGCTTTTCCGGACGCGCTCGATCTGCTGTTGATTTGCGTTCAGTCCGGCATGTCGATTGAGGCCGCCTTCAACCGCGTGTCACGGGAAGTGGCTGCGCAGTCGGTCGAATTGGCGGAGGAATTTGCGCTCACCACGGCTGAATTGTCCTACTTGCCGGAGCGTCGGTTGGCCTTTGAGAACATGGGCAACCGCATTGGATTGCCGGCGGTAAAGGCCACAGCGACCAGCCTGATCCAGGCGGAACGCTACGGCTCGCCCGTGGGCCAGGCGCTGCGGGTGATGGCGAAAGAAAACCGCGATTTGCGGATGCTGGAAGCTGAACGCAAGGCTCAGGCCCTGCCACCAAAACTGACAGTACCGATGATTGTCTTCTTCCTGCCGGTGCTGTTTGTCGTGATCCTTGGGCCGGGCGTCGTGGAGGCCCTGCGCTCTCAGGCAAGCCGTCAATAGGCATTCGCGTGTGGCGCGGCCCAAAGAGGCCGCGCAGCCACGGCCGACGGTTGCGCCAACACCGGCAAGCACCGTGTTTTCCCTAAAGTCACCATCGGCTGATGGTGCGCCACGTCCACGGGGATCGACAGGTGGCGCAAGCGCTTGACCCAGGTGCCTGCGTGTCAATCGGCCCCCTGAAACCCGTCCATCATGCCGCTGGCCCCGGCGCTCGCGACCGCATCCGGATCGTTGCGTGCCTTCGTCATGGGATAGGTGCCGAGCACCCGCACTTGCGTGGAGAAAAAAGACAACTCCTCCAGCGCCCGCCGCACAGGCGGATGGGCGGGATGCCCCTCGATATCGGCGTAGAACATGGTGGCGTTGAACGAACCCTGGACCTGGTAGGATTCCAGCTTGGTCATGTTGACGCCGTTTGTCGCGAAGCCGCCCAGAGCCTTGTAAAGCGCGGCGGGAACGTTGCGCACGTTGAAGACAAACGTGGTCATCACATCCTCATCTTCCGGCTCGGCATCCTCGGGTTCGCGCGACAGGACCACAAAGCGCGTGGTGTTGTGCGCCGCGTCCTCGATGTCGGTCATCAGGATCTCAAGCCCGTAAACCTCCGCAGCCAACTCGGATGCGATCGCCGCCTGGCTGAGGTCACCACGCTCGCGAATGATCCGTGCAGCGCCTGCGGTGTCGGCCTCGGGGGTCGCCTTCAGGCCCAGTTGGTGGATGATCTTTGAGCACTGGCCGAGCGCCTGCGTGTGAGAGTGCACGGTCTTCAAATTGTCGATCAGTGCACCAGGGCAGCCCAGCAACTGGTGACGGACGCGGTGGAAGTGCTCTCCCACGATGTAGAGCCCCGCACTTGGTAGCAGCCGGTGGATGTCAGCCACGCGGCCGGCGACGGAGTTTTCAATCGGGATCATGGCGTAGCGCATGGCGCCGGTGCGCACCGCCTCAAGCGCGTCCTCGAACGTCGGGTGCGGCTCGGGGACCATGTCTGGAAAGGCGTTGAGGCACGCGGTGTGGGAATTGGCACCGGGCTCACCCTGGTAGGAAATCTTGTCTGTCACAGTGCTCTGGCCTGTTTTCGGCACACGTGTTCGTGCCACATGTCATCGAGTTGGGTTTCTTGAAGGGGCCATTCATCGGCCGGCCATGGCCCTGGTGCGCTATGGCTTAAGCAGCGCGCGGGCACGCTCCAGGTCGTCTGGCGCATCCACACCGAGCGGTACATCATCGACGATGCCAACGCCGATGGTCATGCCCGCCTCCAGGGCGCGCAGTTGCTCCAGCCGCTCGCGTCGTTCAAGCCCGCTGGGTGGCAGCTCGACGAAACGCCGAAGCGCCTCGCGCCGGTACATGTAGATGCCGATATGATGATACCGCACGCCTGGACCCGAGGGTGCGGTGGCGCGCGTGAAATAGAGCGCGCGCAAGAGGTGGTCATCGCCGTCGATCGGCGTGCCGATCACTTTCACCACGTTTGGGTTGGTGTGCTCATCATCGCGGTGGATGGGGCTTGCGATTGTGGCGAGGTCGCACGCGGAGCGGAGCAGCGCGTCGCGGCATGCCGTGATGGCGGAGGGGGCCAGCGTTGGCAGATCGCCCTGCAGGTTCAACACGAGATCAACCGTGCTGCCCGTGTTCGCCTCGCAAACTGTGACGGCCTCCCAGACCCGGTCCGAGCCGCTTGGGTGGTCGTCACGCGTCATGACAGCTTCGCCGCCGGCCGCCCGCACCGCATCGGCAATCGCCGGCGTGTCGGTGGCCACAACGACATCGCCAACGTCGGCCTCGCGGGCACGCGCCCACACATGGACGATCATTGGCTTTCCGTGGATATCCGCCAGCGGCTTGCCTGGCAGCCGTGAGGCGGCGAGGCGGGCTGGGATGACGACAAGCGTTCGGGGCAACGGCTCAGTCCTTGAACGGCTAAGTCCTTGAAGGCGGCTCTGGTGGGCGGCTCGCGTGACTGCGATGAGGCGCAACGGCTGAACGCGCTGTATGTCAGTGCGGTGCGCGCGACCGCAACGCCGGCCGGTGCGTGCGCCTGATGCGCGTTTACAGCAAGCCTTAACCCTGCCACCGGCGAGAGCGTCAATCACCCGCAGTCACAGCGCCCCCCTTCTGCTTATTTCGAATACGGACAGCGGCATAGACGGCTTGCAAGCCATGGCTGGGCCGCGCATACCGCTCGCGTCCGATTGATCACCGCAAAATGGGCCCGCCTGACGGACCGTCGCAACGACACCCTTCAGCCGGCCCGCAGCGAACAGAAGTCCCCAACGAACAGAAGTAAGGCCGCCTCCATGGACTCTTTCGAGTTTAACAAGATCGCTGGTGCCGCTCTCGCCGCCCTCCTGGCGATCTTCGGCACCAAAGTGCTTGTCGACGAGGCGCTGCACGTGCCCGAGCCGGAAAAGCGCGGGTGGGTGATTGCGACGGCCGCCCAGGACGAAGCGGCTGAAGAGACGGCCGAGGTAGAAGAGAGCGACGAGCCCGAGGTTGATCCTATCGGTATTCGGCTCGCCAGTGCTGATGCAGAAGCGGGCGCCAAGGTGTTCCGCAAGTGCTCGGCGTGCCACGTCGTCAACGAGGGCGGACCGAACCGGGTTGGCCCAAACCTGCATGGCATCGTTGGCCAGCAGGTGGCCGCGGTTGACGGGTTTGGATACTCGCAGGCTTTGCAAGGCCATGGTGGTGAGTGGTCGCACGAGCAACTGGACGGCTTCCTGCTGAACCCGAAAGGCTGGGTGCCCGGCACGTCCATGGGCTTTGCGGGGCTGCGTAAGCCGGAGGACCGTGCCAACGTGATTGCCTACTTGCGCGCCAACACACCGAACCCGCCGGCCATTGAGACGGCAGATGCGTCCGAGGCGGCCGCGCCGAGCGACGCTGATGACGCCGGTGCGCAAGCCAGCGAGTGATAGCGAACGACGGCGCCGACGCGCGTCGTTGCAACTGTAGCGCTGTCGACAAATGTGCGGTGTGCTGCGCCGGGCCCACAGTGCCCGGCGTTAAGTCGTTTTAACTGGCTGCACGTCTCACCCGCCTTCATCCTTCCAACTTCAGTCCCCATCGTCCGTATCAGCGGGCGTGGCGCCTGCGTTGGCTTTCTGCGAAGGAGAGCCAGCCGCGCGGGATGGCGAGCGACGAGGAGACGAGCAGGATGCGCTTTGGGGTGAGAGTGACGGCGCCGTGGCAAATGGCGCAACGGGCGGATGGTCCGGAGGGCTGGCGGTCTGCCCTGTCAACGGTAACGGCCAAAGCAACGCACGCTGAATGTCACGTGGCGACGGTGCGTAACCTGGCGGTGGCGCTTGTCGTGACTGCGCTTGCCGGGGTGCTTGCGCCAGCGCCAGCCCTCGCTCAAGACGAAGCTGCCCGCTCCGGGGCCTCCGATGTGGCGGTCGCTGAGACCGGCGACAGCGGTTGGCGGCACGCACTTTCGCTCATCGGGGAGCCGAAGTACGGGCCCGATTTCAAGCACTTCGCTTCCGTCAATCCGCAGGCGCCGAAGGGGGGTCGCATTCGCCTCGGCACCGTCGGCACGTTCGACAGTCTCAATCCGTTCCCGCCCAAGGGCAACACCGGCGTCGCGTTCAGTTCGCTCATCTACGACAGCTTGATGACGAACAGTCTTGAAGTGTCGTCCACCGAGTATGGCCTCATCGCGGAAGCCGTTCGCTACCCAAGCGATTATTCCTCAGCCACCTTCCGCCTGCGTGAGGGGGCGCGCTTCCACGACGGCCACCCGATTGAACCGGAAGACGTCATCTGGAGCTTCACCGAACTCAAGCGCGTGAGCCCGCAATTCGCATTCTACTACCAGAACGTGGTCGCGGCCGAGCAGACCGGCCCGCGCGAGGTGACCTTCAAGTTTGACGTGACCGACAACCGCGAGTTGCCGCAGATCGTTGGCCAACTTGTCTATGTGCTGCCCAAGCACTGGTGGACGGCTGCGGATGCGGACGGCAACCCCCGCAATCTCGGCGAGGCGACGCTGGAGCGTCCGGTTGGGTCGGGGCCGTATCGGATCGGCAAGGTGGATCCCGGCAAGACCCTCACGCTGGAGCGCGTGACCGATTATTGGGCCGCTGATTTGCCGGTGCGCGCGGGCCAGTTCAACTTCGACACGATCCAATACGAGTTCTACCGCGACGATACCGTGGCCTTTGAGGCCTTCAAGGTTGGCGACTTCGATTTCGAACAGATCAACTCATCGAAGCGCTGGTCGACGGAGTTTGACTTCCCGGACTTTGAGAACGGGGAAGTGAAGCGCGAGGCGCTCGCAATCGACCGCGTGCTGCCCATGCAGGGCTTTGCGTTCAACTTGCGCCGCAAAAAGTTTCAGGACCCGCGGGTGCGCCGGGCGTTCAACTATGCGTTCGATTTTGAATGGACCAACCAGAACGTCTTCTACGGGCTGTACCAACGCACCGACAGCTTTTTCGGCGGTTCCGAGCTCCAGGCGACCGGTCTGCCCGAGGGCCAGGAGTTGGACATCCTGAAGGCCGTCCAGGCCGAAGCGCCCGACGGCATACCGGGCGAAGTTTTTACCACGCCCTATTTCAATCCTGAGACCAACGGCCCCCGCGCTTTCCGGAACAACCTGCGCGAGGCCGCCAAGCTGCTGCGCGATGCGGGCTATCGCCAGAAGAACGGCGTGATGACCCATCGCGAGCACGACACGAAGCTGGAGGTTGAGTTCCTCATCGTCTCGCCGACCTTCGAGCGTGTGATCCTGCCGTATGTTCAGAACCTCAAGCGCATTGGCATCAACCCCACGGTGCGCCGGGCCGACGTCTCACAATACCCGCGCAACGTGCGCGCGATCCAGTTCCACAACATCATCGACAACATC
>CAZGNQ010000035.1:0-15522 GCA_964527285.1 uncultured Hyphomicrobiales bacterium
CAAAACCTGATCATGGCCGATGGGACACGCCTCGTGATCGACGACGGGGAGACAAAAACCCACGGGCAGAAGCTGTTGCGGGCCGATATTGAGGACATGCTCTCCCAGGTCTACCCGGTGGGACGCTGCGCGGAGGGTATTGGTCCGCTACCGCGTAATTTCGATCCCGGACGCATCCGTAACACAGCCTTTTTCAAGGCGATCTACGGGCTCGATAAGGCCGCGGTGTCTGAGACGCTTGTGACCGTGAATTGGTACGGGACGCGACTGCGCGTGAGCGAGACGCTTGGTGCAGATAAAAAATTGCGGGCAGTGGCCAAGGACTTGGCCGGCATTGAGAAGGCGAAAATCCCCTACCTGCGCAAAAGCGCTGGCGCGTTCAACTGGCGTACGATTGCCGGTACGCCGAACCTGAGTGTGCACAGCTTTGGCATCGCCGTGGATCTTAATCCGAAGCGCGCGGCCTACTGGCGCTGGTCGGGTGGAAAGCCGGGCAATGTGCCGCCTCACAAGAGCCGCATCCCGCCTGAAATCATCGCGGCGTTCGAGCGGCACGGGTTCATCTGGGGCGGGCGCTGGTATCACTTTGACACCATGCACTTTGAATACCGCCCCGCGCTGATCGCCATTGGGCGGCTGGCGGAAAAGCGTGGGTGCGTGCCGCCGCTGGCCGCGCCTTAGGCCGGCGTCCGACCGGGATTATTCGATCTCTACCATCATCTCGTGGCGGTTGAGAAATGGGATGGTCATCGGTGGATTGTAGGCGGCGTAGTAGGGCGCGCCGCTCACCTTCAGGTTGTCGGCGCGTACGCGCTCAAGCAGTTTTTCGCCCATCGCGCGCTGCCGGTCCAGCGATGCAAACCAGGAGAATTGCAACACGGCGACCTTCTTTCCCGGCTCTTGCCGAATGCGCACCTTGTCCTGCAGCGCTTCGCTCGGGCGCGGCAGCGTCTCAAGCGTGAATTTCGATGGCATGACAAATGCCATGGTGGTCTGGCGCTGGTCGTCGGTGCTCTTGCCGGCCGTCCCACCCTTCGTTTGTGCCGCCCCTGTCTCAATGGTGACGGGAACGGTCATCGCGATCTTCTGCGATGTTTCCGGCTTGCCCGTCTCGATGGTCACAGGCGCCGTCATCGCGATGCTGTCGTTGGCCACGTTTCCACCGAAGATGAACTTCGCAATCCGGCGGAAGGCCTCGCCGTTGGCCGACGACCCTACGCCATCGACCGTCGTCTCGGCCACGATCATGGGAGCGTACTTGCGGACCTCGTAACCATCGCGTTTCTCAACGACGGTGTAGCGCGGCTCTTCCAGACCATAGGTGCCGTAAAGGCTGGCGAGCGTCCAAGCCGCCAGAAGCGTCGCGAGGATCACTGGCAGCCAGAAGGTGAAGAGAGAGGCTTTCATGGGCGTGGCGCTCCGCAAGCAGGTGATGCTGCGAAAGAAACGCCATGGGCCGGCCTGGCGATCGCAGGCCAGAGTGAAACTTTCTCAAGGCGGGCTCTCGCCACGCAGTATTCCGGTGGCGCGGGATCAACGGGGCATTGATCAAAAGGTCGGCGTTCGTCGTGCAGTTGACGTCGACCCCGCGCAACAAGCACGCTCCACGCTCCACGCTCCACGCTCCACGCTTGCGGGCAGCGGCCTGCTACTGCCGGCGGTGGATCTTGAAGTGCAGCCCGCCGCGCGGCGTCAGCGTCACCGTCGGTGAGATCGGCGCTGGCACGTCGCCCAGATACTCCACATCGAAGCGGCGCAAGAGCATCGCGAGCGCCAGCGCGTTTTCCAACTGGGACATGGCCCCGCCGATGCAGGCCCGCTTGCCGGCACCAAACGGCAGGTAGGAGTATTTCGCCCGCGCGCGCAGCCCCTCCGGCGAGAAGCGATCCGGATCGAATGTGTCGGGATCGCTCCAGTACTTTGGCGAGTGGTGCACGGCGTAGGAGCATAGGACAATCGTATCGCCCTTTTCGATCTTCACGCCGTCGATCTCGTCCTCCCCGGCCGCCTCGCGGATGAAGGCCCAGACCGGGGGATAAATGCGCATGGTCTCCTGGATGACGCGGCGCGTGTAGGTGAGCTGCTGGGCCTGCTCCCAGCTGGGTTCACCGTGCGGGCCGCACAGCGCGGTGGCCTCAGCGCGGATCTTGTCGGCGATGTCCGGGCGCTGGGCGAGCACGTAAAGGCACCACGCCATCGTCAGTGCGGTGGTCTCCGTGCCGGCCCACAGATACTGCTTCATCTCGTCAATGACCTGCTCACGGGTAAACTCCGTGAAGTCAGCGTCCGCCTCGGCGGCAAGCATGTTCGCGAGCAGCGTGTCCACCCGGTCCTCAATGGTCGGCGCGTTCAGCACCATCTCCGGAATGCTCTGCCACGCCTCGATGGCGTCCGCCGCCTCCTTGTCAGCCGCAACCTGGGCCGATGTGGCCGTCTGTTGGCCGACACGGATGGATTTGTGGTTCTGCACGTTCGTGTAGGTCTTCACGTACTTGAAGACGACGTGCGGGTTGAACGGCATCTGGCGGTCAAACAGGGCCTGGCAGACCATATCGGCGGCCATGGTCCAGGTCTCTTCCACCATTTCGACCGCTGTGCCGTCGGCGGCGAATTGATCCCACTTTTCCGATTTGGCGCGGATGGCCTTGAGGAAGAACGGCAGATATTCCTCAAAGCGGCCCGGCTGAAAGGCCGCTTGCTGGGGCACTCGCACTTTTTGCCAAAGGGCCCCGTCGATGGTGATCATGGCGTTACCAAACACCGGGTGGAGGCCGTCGAAGTATTTGTCGTAGGTCGCGATGTTCTTGACCATGACGTGCTGGAAGTGCGGTGCATCGCTCAGGAATACGATCCGGCGATCGCGCAGGTTGATGCGAATGGCCTTGCCGTACTTCTCGCACATCCGCTTGATGGTGGTCATCGGATCCACGGGATCCTTGAGCAGTGCGGTGAGCGCAAACCAGACGCTGTCACTGGCGCCAAGGCCGTGGGCGGCGGCGGCGCTTGCGCCGGTCATCGCCGGTGCGGGCGCTGAGCCAGGCTGGTTTTCGGTTTCGTTTCTCAACATGGCCCCACCCGTTTGTTCCAGCGTCCGTCGCCACCGTAATCGCGCGCAGCTTAATTGTGCGCCGCGGCATAACCAATGGCGCAAAAGGCATAAGGGATGCTCATCCAACTCACAGCGTGGCACCAGGGATGCAGGCGCGGGCTTGTGTGCGCTTGTTGACGGTGTGATGCAGTTTTCGCGCCGGTCGGTGGTCGACGGACAACAGTTGCCCGCTGGCAGACCGTTCACGTGTCATCACGATGAGAGCCCGACCCATCGCAAGTCGCACCGCCTGACAAGCTCTTGCTCTGTGTTGCTCTGTTCGTCGTTCGCTTCGGGCACGCGCATCTGAAGCGGCGGGAGGCTGCAGCGCTCGGATGTGAGGCGTCGCGCATCGCCAACGTTGGGCGGTTGCCTCACGGCGCGCGCTGCCCAACGGGGGCCAGCATCACGTTGTGACCCGGTTGCAGCCCGGCATGGGCATCGATTGCGGCGGCAAGGTCTGGCTCCAGCGAGCCGCCGGCCAGATGCTGGAGTGCGCGCGGATAAAGCGCATGTTCGGCCACCAGAACGCGTGCAGCAAGCGTCTCCGACGTGTCGGCGTCCGCGACCGGCACCGCAGCCTGCCCGATGATCGGTCCATCATCCATGCCTTCGCGCACCAGATGCACGGTGCACCCGGACACACGGCATCCCGCCGCCAGAACACGTTCGTGTGTGTCGAGCCCCTTGAATGCCGGCAGCAGCGACGGGTGGATGTTCAGGTGGCGGTTGAACCAGGCGTCCACGAACGTCGGTGTCAGCAAACGCATGAAGCCGGCGTTGCACACAATGTCGACCGCGTGCTGCCGGAGCGTACCGGTGAGCTGCGTCTCGAACGCCGGCCGGTCCGGAAAGGCACGGTGGTCCACAATGGCTGCCGGTATGCCGGCCTCTTGTGCGCGCTGCAGTCCCGGGGCACCGGGCCTGTTGGAGACCACGCAGACAATCTCGGCAGCGAATGCTGGATGGCGCGCAGCGGCAAGCAGTGCGGCCATGTTCGAGCCGCGCCCGGAGATCAGCACGCCGACGCGTTTACGGGACAATCAACCGCCCTCCCCCGTCAGCCCGCCACCGCATCGGCGAACAGATGACCGCTGTAGGCGATGCTGCCCGCTGTGCTCTCCGCGCCGTCGCGTGGCACAAGGCTTCCAACGACCCAGGCCCGCTCGCCCGCTGCCGTCAGATGCTCCAGTACGCCGTCGGTGTCATCGCGCGCGACCACCAGCACCATGCCGACACCGCAATTGAAGGTGCGCAGCATTTCGGCATCGGCAACGCCGCCACCCTCCGCAAGCCGCGCAAAGATGGCCGGCGTGCGCCATGAATTCAGGTCGATGGACGCGGTGCAATGGGCTGGCAGAACGCGTGGAATGTTGTCGGTCAGTCCGCCGCCTGTGATGTGCGCGAGCCCTTTGATGGCGGCGCCCGATTTCAGCAGACTGAGGAGCGGCGTCACGTAAATGCGCGTCGGCATGAGCAGCGCGTCGGCCAGCGTTTCGGGCGCTTGGTCATCGCCGAAGGTGAGCCCATCTGGCGCCGGTGCGGGACATGTCAGGTCCCAGCCTGCGGCATCGATGATGCGCCGGATGAGCGAATAGCCATTGGAGTGCGGCCCCGACGCGGCAACCGCAATCAGTGCGTCGCCGGCATCCATGTCAGAGCGCGGCAGGATGGCGTCGCGGTTGACGGCACCGACGCAAAAGCCGGCCAGATCGTAGTCACCGTCGCGATAATGGCCCGGCATTTCGGCCGTCTCGCCGCCGATGAGCGCGCAACCGGCCCGTTTGCAGCCCGTGGCAATCCCGGCGACGACATCTGCGGCAGTTTCTGGGTCGAGCGCCCCCGTGGCGAAATAGTCGAGGAAAAACAGCGGCTCGGCGCCCTGGACGACCAGATCGTTGACGCACATGGCCACCAGATCGATGCCGACGCCGGTATGGCGCCCCAGGTCGGTGGCGAGGCGCAATTTTGTGCCCACCCCGTCCGTACCGGCAACCAGCACAGGATCGTCGTATCCCGCCGCCTTCAGATCGAAGAGCCCGCCAAAGCCGCCGATCGTGCCGATCGCGCCGGGGCGTGCCGTGGCGGCCACCAGCGGTTTGATGCGCTCGACCAGGGCGTTGCCTGCGTCGACGTCAACGCCGGCGTCGCGATAGGTCAGGCCGTTTGCGCGGTCGGGCGCTGGGCGGCGGGCTGGATCGGTGGTGTCGGGCATGGCGGTCAGGCGTTTGGGGCCAAAGGACGGTTGTCGCGGCGCGGTTTCCCACCGCATGGCACGCGCAGGGCGGTTTGCACAGGCGTTGCGAAGATCAACGCGCCGGTGGTCGATGGCGGCACGCGCCGGTGGTCGATGCCGGCAGCAGCACGCGGGTGTGTGCATCCGCGCCACGGGACGCGACAGGCCGGCGTGATGCGTTCCCGCCCTATTCTGTGGCCGCATGCGTGATAATGGAGCGCCAGATCGCGGGGCGCCGGATCTCGAAGAGGATATGCGGGCGGCTGACGCGCGACGGACAGGGGCAAGGACGCATGGCGGTTACGACACGAGCGCGCGCGACAGTGGGGCACCCGGGGAACGGGCCGCGAAAGGTGCAACCTGACGCCATGTGGCGGCGCGGCCGCTCGATCCGTCTGATGTCGGGTCCTTTGGCGGCGCTCATGGCGATTCTGGCCTGCGCTCTGGCGGGCGCGACGCCGGCATCGGCCCAGAACGTTTTCACCATCGCGAAGTATCCGGTGGGCGCCGGCGCACGCAACGCTGTGGCCGCAAAGCGCGTGGCCTTGCGTGAGGGCCGTGTCAGGGCCTTCCGTTCGCTCCTCAAGCGTTTGGTGCCGGTCACGGACTATCGGGCCATCCCGACTCTGCCCGGTGATCGCGTTGAGGGTTTCGTGAGCGGCTTCACGGTCAATAATGAGCAAAACTCCGGCACAGAGTATTACGCCGACCTGACGTTCAGGTTCGATGACCGGGCCGTGCGCGCGTTTGCCAGAGACGCCAATCTGCGCATCGTCGACCAGCAGGCCTCACCGCTCGTTGTGGTGCCGCTCTGGTCGCCTGCGTTCTTTGAGGAGCGTTCACGGCAAGTGACGGGCAGCGGCGGTGGATGGTCCACCACAGCGACGGCGGGCGTGCCTGCGCCTTTGACGCCCGGGGCCGAAGCCGCACCAGGCGCCATGCAACGAAGCTGGAGCCGGGCATGGGAGCAACTGGACCTTGCCAATGCGCTCACGCCGGTGCGCCTGCGGGCCTTGCGTTCCGGCATCGCGCCGAGCGTGCTTCAACAGGCATACAGGGCTGACCGCGGGGCGCTGGCGGTCATCGCCAACGAGTATCGCGCAAGCGGCCTGATGTTTGCCATCATGGGTCCGGCGCCGAGCCCGCTGTTCGTGCGCTTTGCGCTGATCGGCCTGGATGCTCAGGGCCCATTTCTTCTCGAGCGTCAATTGCCGCGGATCGAAGGCGACGACCGCCTGACGTTCGAGGCCGCGGCTGTCGTTGGCCTCGGCATTCTGGAGGGGCGCTGGAAGGCTGCCAAGGCGCCGCGCCGGTACGCAAGTGCGCCTGCCGGTGATGGCATGTCAGCCGACAGCAACCCGGCGGCCGCATTGGCAGATGCCCGGCCAGTGAGTTTCACGCTGCGCATCTCATCGCTGCGCGAATGGCGGGAGATGCAGGACTATCTGCGGGATCTTCCGGGCGCGCGCGACATTAAGGTGGAAGGCGTGCTGGGGCGCGAGCGGGATGTGTCGCTGGTTTTGCCCGGCGGCGCGCAAGCTCTGCAGGCGGCGCTCGGGCAGCGTGGTTATGCGCTCAACGATGAAAACGGGCGGCTCGTCGCACAGCGGTAATGGAACCGACATCGCACCGGCCAATTCAAAAAAAACAGCGCGGCCCCATTCATTGGGTCGCCTTGCTTGAGCGGGCGCAACCGCAAAGCCTTGTGTCCGCCCAACAGCCTGCTAAAGCCCTGATCGTGACTGGAATGCACCGCCCACACAGCACAAGTTGAGCCTGTCACGTGACCCTGCGCACCCAAGCCGTGATCTGGCTGGCCATCTTGGCCGCCATTTTCATGACGCTCTACATCCTCAGCCCAATACTCCTGCCGTTCGTGTTGGCCTTTTTCCTGGCCTATATCGCGAACCCGCTGGTGCATTGGATGAGCCGCCTCGGCTTTGGGCGCTCGGTGGCGAGCGGCATTGTCGTTGTGTTGGCCACATTGCTGTTGGTGGCCGTGCTGCTCATTCTCGTGCCTGTTCTCGTTGCCCAAGTCACAGAGTTTGCGCGCACGCTGCCCACACAATACGAAAGCGTCCGTATGGCGCTGGAAGACGTTGCGCAGCGTGTGCTCGGGGAGAGCTTTGGCGAGTTGCGCATGGCGTTGGAGAAGTCCGCCGCCGAGGCTGTGTCCAACCAGGGCAATGCGCTTGTCCAGGCCGCTCTCGCCGTGATTTCGCAAGGCCTGGCGTTCGTCAATTTTCTGTCGCTTGTTCTGCTCACGCCGGTGCTGACATTCTATCTTCTGGCGGATTGGGACCGCCTCGTCTCTTGGACATATAACATTCTGCCGCGCGAGCATGCCGATACGATCAAGCGTTTGATGCGCGAAATCGATGACGTCATGGGCGGATTCTTACGCGGGCAAGGCACCGTTGTGCTGCTGCTGGGCGTCATCTACGCGGTCGGGCTTGTCAGCGTGGGGCTGAAATACGGCTTGCTGATCGGCCTGGTGGCCGGTCTGTTCAGCTACATCCCCTATGTGGGCACGATCTTTGGGTTTCTGGTCGGGCTTTTTGCTGCCATCTCCCAGTTCTGGCCTGACTACATTCCGATCGCGATCGTGGTCGCCGTCTTCGCGTTCGGCCAACTGCTTGAAAACAATTTTCTGTCGCCAAAGATCGTGGGCGACCGCATCAGGCTGCACCCGGTCTGGCTGATCTTTTCGCTCTTCGCGTTCGGATATCTTTTTGGCGTCGTCGGTCTGTTGATCGCCGTGCCGGTGGCCGCGATGGTGGGTGTTGTCAGCCGCTTTGCCGTGCAGGAATACTTCAAAAGCGCGCTTTACCATGGCCGCCCGAGCGGCGCCGACGCCAACAGTGAGCCGGAGTTTGGGCAACGTTCGGTTGAGGAAAGTGCCGTGTCTGGCTCTCAAACGGTCGCTGGCGCCGATGCCCGGTAGGGCTGCGCCAGTGTGGTGGCCCGATTTATGGCGTGAAAGGGTGGCACGACCGGCGCAGCGCGCCACGATGGAGCGCTGCGACAGCACAGGCAGGATGGCGTGTGGAACGCGAACAACTGACCCTCGGTCTTCCACTCAACACGTCGCACGCCGCTGAGGATTTCATCGTCGGCGCGCCGAATGCCGATGCCCATGCCTACATGACCGGCTGGCCAAGCTGGCCGAGCCACGCTGTGGCGCTCGTCGGCCCGCGTGGTTGCGGCAAATCCCATCTTGCCGGCCTGTGGTGCGGATTGAGCGGGGCCGAACGCGTGCCGGCGTCCTCTGCCGATGAGGCGCGGCTGTTCTCCGTGGCTGGTCCGGGTGCTGATCCTGACACTGATCGGGGCGCTGGCGCGAACGACCCCGCAGCGAGACCGCTTTTCGCCATTGAAGACGTTGATCAAGGCGTGGCGGACGAGGCCGCCCTGTTCCATCTGCTTAACCGCTGCAAGGAACTCGGTGGCAGCGCGGTCTTCACAGCACGCACGCCGCCCGGGGCCTGGGTGATCGATCTTCCCGATCTGCGCTCACGTGTGCGGGCCATGCCGGTCGTGCAGATCGCGGAACCCGATGACGATCTGCTGCAACAGGTGCTGCTCAAGCTGCTTGGGGACCGCCAGCTGCACGCCTCGCCGGCGGCCATCTCGTTCCTGTTGTTGCACCTGGATCGGAACATGGCGCTCGTTCAGGATGTGGTCGCCGCCATCGATCGGTTGTCCTGGACACGGGCGAAACCGCTGACGCGGACATTGGCGCGCGATGCATTGGCCGCGGTGAGCGGTTGTGGCGATGGGGCCTAGCATTCAGCACTCCGCCACTCTCATTTGCGACGTGCCTCCGGCAGGAGATGGCGCCGTGGAATGCAGGAGTGCTTCATGATAAATCCTGTTTAATCAGTTCTTTATGGTTGTGCCGCAGTGTAACGCATGCGTGCTCGCGTCGCCCGGCGGATTGACGTTCGCAGCTGAGGTTCCAAGCTGCTCTTCGCAGCTTCGGACCGGCAGGCACGCGCGGTGGGTTCTTTTGGTGCGATCGTTCAGCGCCGACCCGCGAGGGACCGCGTACCGGATGTGCGGCGCCCTTCGTCATGCCCGCCACACATCGCTCCCCTAAAGCCGCAGGGTCGCGACGCGCATGGCCCAGGCCGGGCTTTGCGCAAGTGTCGCTGGCGTGACGCAAGCGGGGGCGAAAGCACATGGCCGGCAGCAATGCACGGGCGGGCAGGAAGCAGAGCGCTGCCAAGCGGCGCGGGACACGGGCGGTCAGGGGCGGCGGCGCTGGCGATGGCGCCGACGGCGGCTCGTATCATACCGATAGGCAAGGGAGGTCATCCATGACGGTCAAGGGGCTTAGCGCAGACGAAAAGGCGCTCATCACGATCGACGGCGATGACCCGCAGCGCTTCCTGAACCGTGAGCTGTCCTGGCTTCAGTTCAACTGGCGGGTGCTGGAGGAGACGCGCAACGAAACCCACCCGCTGCTTGAGCGCCTGCGGTTTCTCTCGATCTCAGCGTCCAACCTCGATGAATTCTTCTCCGTCCGTGTTGCCGGGCTCAAGGGGCAGGTGTCTGCCGATGTCGAGATGCCCAGCCAGGACGGCCTCACGCCACGAAAGCAGCTTGAACGCGTGTTGAAAGACACCGCGCGGCTTTCGGACGCGCAGCAGGCGCGTTGGGCGGAGATGGTGTCGCTGCTCAAGCGCGAAGGCATCGAGGTCGTCGATCCAGCCGCGCTGACGGATGACGAGCGCGCATTCGCCGAGCAGTATTTTGCCGATGAGGTTTTCAAACTGCTCACGCCCATCTCGGTGGATCTGCCACAGCAGTTTCCCTTCATCGCGCCGATGACGATCAATGTGGGCCTTGCGCTGCGCGCGACCGACGATCCGAAAGAGAAAAAAAATGCCGTGCTGCCGATCCCGGCGCAAGTGGCGCGGTTCATACAACTGCCAGGTCAGCGCGGCCCAGGCCGTCCGCGCCGTCGCCCGCCGGTGCGGTTCCTGCGCATTGAGCGGCTGATCGAGATGTTTGCCGATCGGCTGTTTGTCGGCTTTGAGGTCGTCAGCATCGGTGCCTTTCGCGTCCTGCGCGACAGCGACATCGAGATCGAGGAAGAAGCCGAGGACCTCGTGCGCTTTTTTGAGAGCGCACTGAAGCGTCGGCGCCGCGGCTCAGTGATCCGCCTGGAGGTGGACCGCTCCATGCCCGCAACCCTGCGCCGCTTCGTGTGCAATGAACTGGAGGTGGAAAATGATGCGGTCTACGTCCAGGACGGGCTGATCGGTCTGGCGGACCTGAAGGACCTGATCACCAAGGATCGACCTGACCTTGTTTTTCCTCCCTTCACCATTCGCTTTCCCGAGCGCATTCGCGAATACGATGGTGATATTTTTGCGGCGATCCGCGCCAAGGACTTTATCGTCCATCATCCCTATGAGAGCTTTGATTCCGTCGTCCAGTTCCTGCGCCAGGCGGTGACGGACCCTGATGTTGCGGCGATCAAGTGGACGCTTTATCGGACCAGCGACAACAGTCCGATCGTCAATCTGCTCAAGGAGGCCGCGGCGTCGGGAAAGTCTGTCACGGCGATCATCGAGTTGAAAGCGCGCTTTGATGAAGCGGCCAACCTGCGCTGGGCGCGCGACCTGGAGAACGCTGGCGCGCATGTGGTGTTCGGCTTTATACGTCTGAAAACGCACGCGAAGCTGGCGCAGGTCGTGCGCAAGGAGGCAGGCGTCTGGCGCACCTACTGCCACCTTGGCACGGGCAATTATCATCCCATCACGGCGAAGATCTACACCGACCTGTCATTCTTCACGGCCGATGACACCATCGGCGACGACGTCACATCCATCTTCAACTACATCACGTCCGCGTCCAACCATGCGCCGTTGAGTGTTCTTTCGGTCTCGCCGCACGGCATCAAGACCTGCATCCTCCGACACATCATCACCGAGATCGAGAACGCGCGTGCTGGTCGACCATCGGGCATATGGATGAAAATGAACTCTCTGGTCGATCCGGACATCATTGATGCGTTGTATTGTGCCAGCGAACAGGGGGTGCCGATCGATCTGGTGGTCCGCGGCATCTGTTGTCTGCGCCCCGGCGTTGAAGGGCTGTCGTCCAACATCCGCGTCAAGAGCATCATCGGGCGCTTTCTGGAGCATTCCCGGATCTATTGTTTTGCCGACGGTCACGGCCTGCCATCGCCCCATGCGCGCGTTTATTTCTCCTCCGCAGACCTCATGCCGCGCAACCTTGAGCGGCGCGTCGAGGCCATGACTCCACTGCTCACGCCGACCGTCCATGCGCAGGTGCTCGACCAGATCATGGCGGCAAATCTGCGCGACAATCAGCAGAGCTGGCTGTCGGACAGCGACGGTCGCTGGTCCCGGATCACGCCGGGCGAAGGAGACGAAGCCTTCAACGCCCATGACTACTTCATGGAGAACCCCAGCCTGTCCGGGCGCGGCGACGCCATGTCCAGTTCGACGCCACCGCGCATCAACCTGATCGCGCCAGGGGCCGCACCGGCCGGGGGAGAGGCTGCTGCACGCGGTGCTGTTGCGGCCGACAGCGACGCCGATGTGAAGTCCGCTGGCCCATCTTCGGGCAACAGCGCTGCGGCGTGAGTGTCGGCACCATTCGCCCGATGGGATGCTGGCGCGCCGTCCCGTGGTGCGTTGCATAGCGGGCGCACCCGGTTCACCGCCCCTGGGGGTTTGCGCTGCGGCAAGTGCCAGACGATGGTCCCATGCGCGTGCTGGCCGCGCCGCTTGCGCTTCGCGAGCGTTTGCGTTCACTAGAGCCGAAATCGCTCAAACAGCAGCCTAAGCCAGCGTCTATGTCCTTGTCTTGCCGTTCATCTTTCGCTTTGGCTTCTGCCATCTGAAGCGCAAGCCGTCCGGCTGCCGGGAGAGTGCCGGAAAGGGCGCGCAGCCTTTATCGGTCCAAGTCATCGATCAGGCCCGTCGGCCCACCCAATCGGCCCAGCCTCGCGTTTCCGGAGAGGTCCGTCCGTGTTTCGTCGCCTGACCTCCCGCATATCCGATCCTGACAGCTCCGCACGCTCCAACACTGGCGGCGAGCCAGTGGCGATCGTCGATATCGGCTCAAACTCCATTCGCCTCGTTGTCTATTCTGGGCTGGAGCGCGCACCGGCTATTTTGTGCAATGAAAAAGTGTCCTGCGGGCTCGGTCTTGCCGTTGCGCAGACGGGCCAGTTGGCTGGCCCTGGCGCAGACAGGGCACTTGCCGCCTTCCGGCGTTTTCGCGCGATTGCGCAGGAGCGGCTCGGTGCGCGCACGATGATCGCCATCGCCACGGCCGCCGTGCGCCGGGCGCGTGACGGCAATGCGTTCATCCGGCAGGCCCGTATCGCACTGGGCACCGACATCGAGGTGATCAGCGGGGCGCGCGAGGCGGAACTGGCGGGGCTTGGTGTTATCGCCGGCTTCGGCGCCCCGGATGGCTGCGTGGGCGATCTTGGCGGCGGCAGCCTGGAGTTAATCCCCGTGCGCGGGGACACGCTTGGCTCAGGGATCAGCCTGCCGGTCGGTGTTCTCACACTGGCAGCCTACGCCAACAGCGCCGAGGACGACGGATCGTCCCGGGTCAAGCGCGCGAAGATCGGTGTAAAGCATCTGTTTGAGACCGCGCTGCCGACGAAACCGGGGCTGGATGACGCGGAGCCGCTGGACGATGACGAAGCTGCGGGCGCCGACACCGCAGAGGCGGGCGGGCAGCGTCTGTTTGATCCGGGCATGGCATCGCAGCTCTGGCGGCCTGAGCAGACGGCGGACCTGCGCGGGCGCACGTTCTATGCCGTGGGGGGCTCGTGGCGGGCGCTCGCCAAGCTGCACATGGCTTCACACGGCTATCCGTTGTCCATCCTGCACGGTTACCGGGTGGACGCCGAAGAGCTGCGCACGTTCCTCAAGTCGATCATGTATTGCAGTGACCTCAGCACGCTGCACGGCATCGACATGCTCTCCAAGTCCCGCGTCGAGACGATCCAGTATGCTGCGGTGATGCTCAACCGCGTGATCAAGCGCCTGCGGCCGAGCGATGTGGTGATTTCAAGCCACGGGGTGCGCGAGGGCCTTGCCTATGAAGCGTTGTCCCCGCGGGAAAGGCTGCGCGATCCATTGCTGGACGCCTGTCTGGACATGGCGCAGCGGCGGGCGCGATCGGCCGACTACGCGCGCGAGGTCGCTGACTTTGCTGACAGCGTGTTCGCACAATTGCCAGATGATCCTGATGAGCCGCGCCGGTCGGATGAGGCGCGCATCCGCCGCGCGGCCTGCTACATCCATGATGTGCAATGGCGCGCGCACCCGGACATGCGTGGCCTCAACAGCGCGGCCTTGGTTGAGAATGCGCTGTTTGTGGGCATCGTCCACGCCGAGCGGGCCTTTATCGCGCGTGCGCTCTACCATTATCACGAGGGGCTGCAGCGTCAGGACCCGGTGGGCGACCGGCTGTCCACGCTCATGGGGCCGCGTCTCAACCGTGATGCCCGTCTGCTCGGCGCGGTGTTGCGGGCGGCGTTTGCCATCAGCTTGGGCGAGCGCGGTGCACTCCGCCACGTGCGGGTCGTGCTGAAGGCGAACGAGATGCAGCTTCATCTGGGCCAGCGGTTGGCGCGGCTGGATGGCGAACGGGTGCGGCGCCGATTTGCTGCGCTCGCGGATGAACTCGGGCTGGGGCTATGGGTTGATCTGGACGGCGAGGCCCCGCTCGACGGCTGAACCGGCCGTGCCGGCGTAAGATGGCACGCAAGGTGAGCTGGAGGTAATTTGCTCCGGGGCTGACCGCCAAACCGAAGACCGAGCGCAAAAACACTGCGATGGATGCCGTTGAGCACCGTCACCGGTGCGGTGCAGCACCGAACGGACCACGGAGCCCTTCAAGCGTCGCTCGTTGCAGGCTGTGGGGCGTCGCAAGCGGCGCCATCCGGAGTGAGCGGCACGACGGCCACATCGCCATCCCTGGCCGCCAGAGCGATCCGCCCTGCCGAAAGATCAAGCGCTTTCTGGCCGAAAAGCTCTCCCCGCCAACCGCTGAGCGCTGCAAGCCCATCGGTCTGGCCGGCGGCAATCGCACGCAGGTCGTCTGCGCTGGCGATCATCTTTGCAGCGACCTTCTGGTCCTGGGCGATGGCCTGCAGCAGCACCTTGAGGAGGTCGACAAGCGCTTTGGCGTCCTGCCCCTGCGCGTCGCGGCCAGCGGGCTTGGGCAGGGTGGCAAGGTCGCGCGCTTTGCCGATCTCCACCGCTTTGAGGATGCCATCCGCACGCGCAGACTTCGCCAGCGCCTCAGAGACCGAGCGCAGCCGCCCCAACTCTTTGCGGTCCTTCGGCGCCTGCCCTGCGATGTCGTAAATGGCATCGTCCTTCAGGATGCGCTGGCGCGGCTGGTTGCGCGCAACGGCCTCGCGCTCGCGCCAGGCGGCCAGCGCGATCAGGATCGCCAGGGCGCGCTGGCTTTTCACCCGCAGTTTCAGGCGCTTCCAGGCGTCCTCCGGCTCCGTCACGTAGGTCGCGGGGTCCTTGAGGATCTCCATTTCCTCGTTCAGCCAATGCGTGCGGCCTGTTTCCTCAAGGTGTGCTTTGAGTTCCCCATAGACGGTGCGCAAATGCGTGACGTCCGAAAGCGCGTATTTCAGCTGCTTTTTGGAGAGGGGTCGCGCGCTCCAGTCCGTGTACTGGGATGATTTGTCGATGTCCGCGCCCGCAAGCTGTTTGGCGAGATTGGAATAGCTGACGGAATCGCCAAACCCGCAGACCATGGCAGCGATCTGCGTGTCGAACAGCGGCGCGGGGATGGTGCCTGACAGATGGTGGATAATCTCGATGTCCTGGCGCGCGGCGTGGAAGACCTTCAGGACACCCTGATCGGCCATCAGCGCGTAGAATGGCGCCAGCTTGATGCCATCCGCGCACGGATCGACGATGACCTCATGCTCGGCGCCGGCCATCTGGATCAGGCACAAGTCCGGCCAATAGGTGGACTCGCGCATGAACTCCGTATCGACGGTGATGAATGGCTCGCCTGCGAGTTCAGCGCAGACTTTTTCCAATGCTTTTGTGGTATCGATGACATCCATGGACAGCGCTATAACTGACCCGAAGCGCTGTCGTCTTCCGGTGATGGCCTGTCATGCCTCGGTCTTTCGGCCGATGTGGTGGAAAAGTGCGTGGTGCGCGTG
>CAZGNQ010000035.1:15622-19624 GCA_964527285.1 uncultured Hyphomicrobiales bacterium
GCCGGCACTGGTCAGCGTGCCGCGCGCGAGGCGGAAAATGCCAGGGGAGGTGCGCATCAGCGGTGTATAACGCACACGCTCTTCGCTGGGCACAGACGGGCGGGCGGCCATGCGTGCCAGCGCCACAACCACAAGCATCGCATGCACCGCGCCGATGTAGGTGAACAAAGCGCCGGGTCCGAAATGCTCAATGGCCAGCGATGCGCCAAGCGGCCCAATGCAGGCGCCCAGCGAATAAATGAAGATGAGCCCAGCGGACAGCAACGCGTATTGACCCGGTTTGGCGTAGTCGTTCGCGTGTGCAACCGAGAGTGAATAGAGCGGCAGCGCCAGCGCGCCGAATGCCCCAATGCCGACCATCAGCAAGCCCGTGTCGCCGGGCGCGACCGTCGACATGGCCAGCCCGACAGCGGACGCACCGGCCGTGGTCAGCAACAAGGCGCCGCGTCGGCTCCACCGGTCTGAGATGATGCCGAGTGGGAATTGGAGTAGCGCGCCGCCGAGAATGCCGATGGCCATGAAGTTGGCGATGCCGGCAACGTCGAGCCCCATTTCGCCCCCGTACACCGGTCCGACCATGCGAAAGGCACTGGTCGTGAGCCCGATCGCAAAAATGCCGATGCTGGCCAGCGGTGAGATGGACCAGACGGATTTCAGGTCGAACGACACGTGGTTCGGGCGCTCCGGATCGGCCTTGCGTGACAGGCCGATGGGAACGAGCGACAGGCACATGAGGATGGCGGTGAGGCAGAAGATCTCAAATCCGGCGATGCCGATGACCGGAATGAGGAGTTGGGAGCCCGTGACAGCGCTCAGGTCAACGAGCCGGTACACGCTCAGCACACGGCCGCGGTCCGCGTTTGCGCAACTGGCGTTGAGCCAGCTTTCCATGACCGTGAAGAGACCTGCGATCGAAAAGCCCAAGGCCAGGCGGCCAAGCACCCAGAACGTCGGATCAATGAAAATCGCCAGCGCCAGCGTCGTCGCGGCGGCGAGTGCGGCCAGCGAGGCGAACACGCGCACGTGGCCGACGGCGCTGATCAAGCGCGTCGCCTGCACGGTGCCGAGCAGGAACCCGACGAAATAGGCCGTTCCCATCAGGCCGACGAGTGTGGGGGAAAAACCCTCCGCGATGGCACGCATGGCGAGCATGGTGCCTTGAATACCGTTGCCCGCCAGCAGGATCGCTGCCGTGATGAGCAGCGGCACGACGGGTTGGAGGCCGGACATGGAAACCCTCGGGGGTGTTGTGAAACATCGGAGCAGGCACGGCCGCTGCGGCGGTTCAGCCGCTTCTCCGCTCATGCCTGTCCAACCGCAGGCGCGTGACGCGGGTGCGGAGGAAAACAGGACTGCGTTTAGATAGGTCGCGGTGTCCGGTCTGTCTTCGGCGCTCAGTTGGAAGCCGCCGCCCGCCTGACGCATGGCTGGCGTAAGCCCATGCAAAAAGCCCACAGGCACGCCGCCCGCTGAGGTGTCACACCTCGCAGGATCGACCGCACGATTTGGTGTTTGCTTACGCCACGTGGCCATTGGGGGCGGGGAGGCGGGCGGACCGGAGGAGAAATGGCGCGCCGCGTACGTGCGTTCAGCCCTGGCGATTGGACGACGGGTTGGCAGACGTGGGCGCCGGCGCGGGCAGCGGATCGGGCTCGATCTGGCCAGGTGTGAGGCGGTCGTTGTCGCGTACCCGTTGAGGCTCCTGCGGTTCAATTGCCGGACCAGTGGGCGACACGACCGACGCCTCCGGCAAATCTCCCAGCGGGCTTTCGCCGGCCTCCTGCGGGTCGTCGGCACCCGTTGGAGCCTCAGCCGGCACAGGGTCAGGCTCGATCTGTCCAGGTGTGAGCGCAGCGCCCTGGTTGGTTGCAAGGTTCGCCGCTGGGGCGCCGCCCATCAGACGCAGGCGCGCAAGCCGTGTCACGCCAGCGGTGGAGCGTGGCAGCGGCGTGAACTGGGCCTTGTCATCATCGGCCACAGGTGCGCGGGCCGCGATGCGCAGCACGGTCGCCACGATGAGGATCACGTGAACCGCGCCCAGAAAAATGAACATCGATGCCGGTCCGAATTGGCCGATGAGCGCGGAAGCGACAATCGGGCCGCCCGCCGCCCCGATCCCGAACGTGAAGAGCAAGCCCGCCGCCAGCGAAGAGAACTGCCCCGGCGTGGCAAAGTCGTTCGCGTGGGCCACAGCCAGTGCGTAAAGCGGGAAGGAGAACGCGCCGAACAACAACCCGCCGATGATGTAATACGTCGGGTCGGTCCCGGTGCGAATGACCGTGCCGAGCGGATTGCGATCGAACATGTCGCCCGAAAGCGTGCCCACATAAAGACAGGCCACCGTTGCACCCACGCTGGCAATCAGCATCACGAAGCGCCGATCCATCCGGTCGGAGAGGAACCCAAGCGGGAGCTGCAGCACCGCACCGCCAATGATCGCCGCCGTCAGGAACAACGCGATCCCGTTGACGTCAAATCCCACCTGGGTGGCGTACAGCGGCCCGACGGTGCGAAAGGTGGCGATTGTCATGCCGGCTGCGAGACACGTGACGAAGGCCTGCGGTGAGATCCGAAAAGCCGAAAAGATGGACGAGCCGCCTGCCGAGGGCGCGATCTGCACGTTGCTGGGCGAAAGTGCGATTGGCACAAGACAGATGGTCAAAAACACACCGGTGATGATGAACGCGTCTGAGCTTTCAGGCCCGACCAGCGGCAGGATGAGCTGCGACCCGGTCTGCGCCAGCAGGTCGATCAGTGAATAGATGCCGAGCACGCGGCCGCGGTCGCGGTTCTCTGTCGCTCCGTTGAGCCAGCTCTCAACGGTGGTGAAGAGCCCGGCCATGCAGAAGCCGGAGATGAAGCGCAACACCAGCCAGGCATCGGCGCGCACGATCAGCGACTGGATGAGGACGGCCGCGCCGATCAGCGCCGCCAGGGCCGCAAACACCCGCACGTGGCCCACGCCGTCGATTAACGGGGGGCTGTATCGCGCGCCGGTGAGAAAGCCCAAGAAATATGCGGTGCCGAGCGCACCGATCATGGTTGGCGAAAACCCCTCGATGCTGGCGCGCAGCGTCACGAGCGTCAGCAGGAGCCCGTTGCCGACGGCAAGCACGAAGAACGCCGACAGCAAGGGGGCGAGCGGGAGGAGACGGTTCACGGCTGTGTCCTGAAGAGGCGGTGCTGAAAGCACACCGTGAGCCCCTTAAACCGCCCGATCCGCTGAGGGAAGAGCGCTGTGCGCGGTGCTGCTATCGGGCTCGTCGGGTCGCCTCCGGCTTGACACCACGCACGGTGCCGCGTCACGTCCGCGGCGCTTGAGGGGCGGCCGACTGTCGGCCGATCACGGGGTATTGTCACGATGGCCGCGAAACAAAGATCCAAAGCCGCGACGGCTGAGCAACCTGTCGGAAGCACGGCAGCTGCGGGAGGCGCGCTGCACGCATACCGCTCACAGACCTGTGGGGGCCTGCGCGGCGCCAACGCGGGTGAGACGGTGCGGCTGTCGGGCTGGGTGCACCGTGTGCGTGACCATGGCGGCGTTCTCTTCATCGACTTGCGCGACACCTACGGCATCACGCAGTGCGTGGCCGACCCAGATTCGCCGGCATTTGCACTTGCCGAGACGGTGCGATCGGAATGGTGCATCCGCATCGACGGCGAGGTGAAGGCGCGCGCCGCGGAGGCTGCGAATGCCGACCTGCCCACGGGCGAGATCGAAATCTTCGTGCGCGATCTTGAGGTCCTCTCACGGGCGCCAGAGCTGCCGCTGCCGATTTTCGGCGAGCCGGATTATCCGGAAGAGACGCGCCTCACTTACCGGTTTCTCGACCTGCGCCGCGAAACGCTGCACGCCAACATCAAGCGGCGCTCTGCAATCATTTCGTCCTTGCGTCAGCGCATGATCGAGCAGGGCTTCACCGAATTTCAGACGCCCGTACTCACCGCGTCGAGCCCGGAAGGCGCGCGCGACTTCCTGGTGCCCTCGCGGCTGCACCCGGG
>CAZGNQ010000036.1:0-5251 GCA_964527285.1 uncultured Hyphomicrobiales bacterium
GAGCGGGCGCGCACAACGCCGTGGCGCACCGCGGCCGGACGGAGCCGGCGTCACGGGGCGTCCGGTTGAGCCAAACCGGCGCCATCAATTGCGGACCTGCGATAGGACGCTCACAATGTTCCTGCGTTTTCTCACAATCATCGCTGGCCTGGGCGCGGCCGCCTATGCGGCACAGCTTGATCTCGACGACGTGCCGGCGCCGGCGATCAGTGGCGTGATCGACAGCGCCCGCACGACCCCTGCCAACACCTTGCCTCCCGCGAAGGCCGCCCCTGCTGAGGCCGCGCTCCCAAGCGCCACCCCCCCGAACAACACGCCCCCCGCCAACGCAGGCCCGCCGCGCATATCCCGGACTTTGCATGAAAGTCCGTTGGCTGCGCAGGCGCAGACACAGCGCGCACCGGGCGTGGCCGTCAGCACCGCGCCGGGCAGATTGCCCGCGCCGCTCGCCCCCCTTACGCGTCGGGCCCGCGAGGCCGCCGATGCGCATCAGCCAGTGGCGTCAGGTGCCGTTCGCGTCGCGACGGTCGAGCGCACGGCAGCGGCCATTGTGGCGTCTGGCGGCATACGACAACCTTCTGAATCCGAAGCTGCCGGCGTCATGGCGCGCTTCACACTCGATGAACTGCAACCGAGCCCGCGTGAGACACAAATGGTGCGGGATACGGGCTCTGATGGCCGAAGAATGCAGCGCGATCCTCCGATCGTCACGGCCAGGACCAAGTCCGCAGCAGAGCCCGCCACCCGCGCTTCAGCCTCGCCTCAGGTCGCCCGGTCCGTGATGCCTCTGCCGGAGCGTCTGCCGTCAGAAGACGACGTGGAGGTCGTTGATGACGATGCGCCGATCCTGGACGACAACGACCTGGAGGAGGCGCGCCGGGTCGCGGCATTGCCGGTCACGATCCCTGTCGTGCAGAACCGGACATTGAAGGCCGCGGGCGCAAAACCAAACAGCGCGACCCTGGCAAAACAGCCTGCACCGCCCGTGCGTGCGGAGGCTGTGCGTGGTCGGGACGATGAGACCGCATCGTCGAGGTCGCTTCGCCCGGGGCTGCCGACACCGAGACCGCGCAATGTGCAGATGCAAGGCCCTGCCATTGCCATTGCGGCGATCCCGCAGCGCAATCCTGCGGAAAGCCAACAGCAAGGTCGGCGCACCACGCTTGAGACGGCGGCGCTGGTTGCCACGCCCACCCGCGCACAATCGAAGCTCGCCGCTCGCGATGCGGAATTGGACACACCTGCGCGCAAACCTCGTGGCGAGCGCACGCGCCGCAGACCCAAGCCGTCGCGGGAGCGGGCGGCACGGCGTGCGGCGGCCGCAAAAGCCAGAGCGGCTGCGCGACGCGCAAAAAGCGCCGCACGCCAAGCAGCGCGCGCCGCAGCCAGAAAAAAGGCACGCCAGGAGCAGAACGAGCGCAAGGCGCGTCGGCGCGCGCGTGTGATCCGGCTGTCTGAACAGCGCGAGGCCAAACGCGCTCGGGAACGGGCGGCACGAGCCGCTGAAGCCGCACGGGACGCCAAGGCCCGTCGGGCCGCTGCCGCGCGCACTGCAGCGCGAAATGCCAAACGCGCAGCTCAAAGTAAGGCGCAGCGCGAAGCCCGAGCAGCCGCACGAAACGCCCGTGAACGCCAATCCCGCGCACGCGAGGCCCGCACACGCCAAGCCCGCACAAGGAAGGTGACACGCAGGACTGCACCGCGCCGTCGACAATCCGCTTCCGCCAAGCGCCGGCAGCCAGCCACAAAAACGCGGCGTCGCAGCGCGCGCCAGAAGCGCCTCGCCCGCCGGGCCTGGGTGCGCAAACTTTATCACGGTGGTGAACGGGGCTGACACGCCCGCCGTCGGTTGCGCCGCGAACGCGTAGTCCGTCCTGGCTTGCCTCAGGCGTGCCAAGTAGAGCGGTTTCGACGAACATCGGTTCGCATCAACCGCTTTAGCTTATTGTTTTGGCGCGTTTTCCAGTACCGCTCCGCCAATCGGCCTCGCTGGAAAATGCTCTATGCCGCGCCGACGGTTTGACCACGACCCACGCTGTCATAAACGAAGCCTGCCGCCGCGGCGTCCTCAGGCTGAAACACGTTGCGCAGGTCGATCAGTCGGTCGCCCCCCATCGTGGCCTTGAGCGCTTTCAGATCAACCGCGCGGAACTCGTTCCACTCCGTCAGGATAACGACAGCATCGGCGTCGCGGGCGGCGTCCATCGCGCCATCAGACCATTCCACACCCTCAAGCATGCTTTCGGCATTGCGCCGGCCCTGCGGGTCATAGGCGGTTACATGCGCCCCTTTCTCAACCAGCGTGGGCACGATGACGAGACTCGGCGCCTCGCGCATGTCGTCGGTGTTGGGTTTGAAGGTCACGCCCCAGATCGCGATGCGCTTGCCGCGGACCGAGCCCCCGAACGCCTCTGAAATGCGCCCTGCCATGGCGATCTTGCGCTCGTCATTTATAATCTGCACCTGCTCAATGAGCGACAGCGGAGACTTGTTCTCACGCGCGGTGCGCACGAGGGCGGAGACGTCCTTGGGAAAACACGAACCACCGTAGCCCGGGCCAGGGTGGAGAAATTTGTTGCCGATGCGGCCGTCTGCACCGATGGCCGAGGCCACCTCCTGAACATTGGCGCCCACCTTCTCGCAGAGGTCCGCCACCTCGTTGATGAAGCTGATCTTCATGGCGAGGAATGCGTTCGCTGCATACTTGGCCAGCTCTGCAGCCTCACGATCCACAAACATGACCGGCGCGTTGCGCAGGGCGAGCGGCTTATAGGCCCGGCCCATCACCTCACGCGCGCGCTCGTCGTCAGCACCGACAAGCACGCGGTCGGGGTGGGTGAAATCCTGGATGGCAGAGCCCTCGCGCAGGAATTCAGGGTTTGAGCACACCGAGAAATCGCCGTCCGGCGCACACTCACGCAACCTCTCCTCAATCAGGCGGCTGGTGCCAACCGGTACGGTGGACTTCGTGGTGATGACGGTGAAGCCGTCCAGATGCGGCGCCAGTTCCTCAACGGCTGTAAAAATGTACGACAGATCTGCGTGCCCGTCGCCACGACGCATCGGGGTGCCAACGGCCAGGAACACAAGCTCAGCATCGGCCACCGCCGGCCCCAGATCGTGTGTGAATGACAGCCGGCCTGCCGCGGTGTTGCGCTCAATCAGCAGGTCGAGACCCGGCTCGTAGATCGGCACCTCGTTGCGCAGCAGCATGTCGAGCTTGGCGCGGTCTTTCTCAACGCACGTGACGGAGAACCCGAAGTCCGAAAAACACGCCGCCGATACGAGCCCGACATACCCTCCGCCAATCATGCAGATCTTCATGCGTTATCTCCCGGGCGTAACGGCCGCGGCTCAAGGGTTTCCAGTCTTGCGCCGCGGCACTTTGCGACAGCGCATGCATCCGCCGGTTGAAAGGATCCCAATGCCCTTCGCTCGGGGCATGATCGAACCTCTCCCATTCCATCAACCCCTTTAGCGTGGGTCGCACGGGCTGCGTCAAGCTGGCTCAACACGCCAACGGGAACGGGAACGGGAACCGTGCACCCGGGCCGACGCGCCAGCACGTCAGCCGGTGGACGATATGTGGCGACATCGGGCAGATGCGCGGTGGAAATCCTCACATGCGCCGTATACTCAGTGCAGGCGAGCGGCAGGATCGAAAGTACGGTGACGCGGCGCGGCGCGGTGAAGAGGCCACGGGGCTCAGCACAATAGCCTGCCGAAGACCGGCGCTCGCTCGGGCGCGAACGCCAACGGCCCTGACCGGTGCACCATCAGCCGCCCGGTGGCGCGGAGACAGAAGAACGCATGCCCATGATGGTCAAACTCGCACTGATCGCGCTCGTGGTGCTCCTTCTGAAGCACATGCTGGCAGACTTCTTCTTCCAGACGCGCTTTCAGCACCAGAACAAGGGCAAGTACGGCCACCCGGGCGGATTGTTGCACGCCGGCATTCATACGATCCTGACGACACCGGTGTTCGTGGTGCTGCCAGTTGATCTATCGCTTGCCCAGTTGGTCCTGATCGGTGAATTCCTTATCCACTACCACATTGATTGGACAAAGGAAAAAGTGGTTCGCAGTGCCGGCTGGACGACAACGACCAACCAGTTCTGGCAAGCCATCGGGGTTGATCAATTCCTGCACGGGCTGACGTATGTCGTCATTGTTGCCGTGCTCGTTGCGGCGCAGTCCGGCACCATCTGAGGATAGGGGCGGTGGCTGACCGCCAGGCTGACGGTCGGCGTCTTCATTGGCGCGGTCGCACGGGCGGGCCAATGGCGATGGACGTGCTTGAATACCGGTCCTTGTCGACCGCGTGCTTGCGGGCGCCCAAGACGAGGCACCCAGGCCTTGGCCTGCATTGCCCGCCGTCAGTTAACCTCAACAAGGTGGCCGCCAAGCCAGTCGGCACGCCGGCTCGCCATCATGAGTGACGCACCGGAGAGCTCGGTGGCGACACGATCGTCATCAAAATCGTGAGCGCAAACGCCGCCGATGATCACGTCCAGCTCGGCCCAATGACGCGCCTGACCGGAGACGACCGCGGCCAATGCTGCGCGCGCCAAACTGGCCGGTCCACCGGCCGTGAGCGGATCGTCAGTGTGGGCAACGTGAACGATGGCGCCGCCAGTGCGCTGTGACATGTGTGCGGCCACCAGTTCAGCGAGCGTCACCTGCGTCTCAAAGAGGCCTGCCACCTCGTCGCTGGCCTGCAACGCCTGCGTCACGCTCTGGGCGCGCAGGTCGTAATGGCAGACAAGCACGTCGAGCCCGCCGAACGCACGCAACGCAGCCTCCGACAGTCGATGCCCCGCGTCGAGTGTCGGCAGTCCGGATTCGAACACCCGTGCCCGCCCGGGTGCGAGCCCGCACTCATCAACAAGGCTGCCCATGGCACCCGGCTCGGACGCTGCACCCTGCAGCACAAGCCGTGCGTCCTGCGCGGCAAACGCATGGGTCACCAGCGCGCCAGCCTCACTCAGTGCATCGAGAACAAGCACGCGCGCATTGGCGAGCTCCGGAAACGCCTCGGGAATTTCAAAACTTGGGTGCGCATGCGCAAAACGGCTCATCGCTCTCGACCAATCCTTACCGCTCATCCGCCCGAGACGTCGGGCGGAGATCAACCGGGTACAACAGCACAAATCCCTCGGCTTTCATTCGACTGCGTCCCAGATGACGCTGAGTCGGTGAAAGAAAGGTTTCGATGATTCCTGCGTTTCAATGGTGGCGCCAAAAGGTCTTT